>JBAVOG010000333.1:0-4136 GCA_049691875.1 Burkholderiales bacterium
GGATCGAGGACCGCGCGCGCGCGATGGGCGAGCTGGTGGCGAGCGAGCGGATGCAGACGCTCGCGTATCAGGCAAACCGCTACACGCCCGAGCTCAGAACACACGACCGGAGCGGTCGCCGCATCGACCAGGTCGATTATCACCCGGCCTATCACGAGCTGATGTCGCTTGCGTTCGGTGCGGGCCTGCACTCGCTGGCATGGACGGTGGACCGCGACGGCGCCTACGTCGCGCGCGCGGCGCTCAACTACCTGTGGAACCAGGGCGAGAACGGCGTCGCCTGTCCGGTGACCATGTGCTTCGCCGGCGTGCACGTGCTGAGGAACGAGCCTGGCCTCGCGGTGGAGTGGGAGCCGAAGATCGTGGCCGAGGAGTACGACCCGCGCCCGCTCCCGATTGCCGAGAAACGCGCCGCCACCGTGGGCATGGCGATGACGGAAAAGCAGGGCGGTTCCGATCTGCGGGCCAATTCGACGCACGCGGAACCGATCGCCGAGGGCGCATTTCTGCTGACCGGCCACAAGTGGTTCTGCTCCGCACCGATGTCGGACGGTTTTCTGACGCTGGCGCGCACCGAGCCGGGCATTACTTGCTTCTTCGTGCCGCGCTCGCTGCCCGACGGCACGCGCAACCGTCTTCACATCCAGCGACTGAAGGACAAGGTGGGTAATCGCTCGAACGCTTCGAGCGAGATCGAATACGACGGGACCTGGGCGCGGGTGGTCGGCGTGCAGGGCCGCGGCATCGCAACCATAATCGAGATGGCGCACCTGACCCGATTCGACATCGTCGTCGCGAATGCGGGCATGATGCGCGCCGGTCTGGCGCAGGCGTTGCACCACTGCGAGTATCGCTCTGCGTTCGGCAAGCGCCTCGTCGAGCAGCCCTTGATGCAGAACGTGCTCGCCGACCTGTCGCTCGAGTGCGAAGCGGCGACCCTGCTGGCGTTCCGGCTCGCCCGTGCGTTCGATGCGGGGCGGGAGGACGAACGCGAGCGGCAGCTCGCACGCATCGTGACACCCGTCGCGAAGTACTGGGTCTGCAAGCGCATCAATGCGTTTGCGGTCGAGGCGATGGAATGTCTCGGCGGCGGCGGCTACGTCGAGGAGAGCCCGCTCGCACGGCTGTATCGCGAGGCGCCGGTGAACGGGATCTGGGAGGGCAGCGGCAACGTCATCAGCCTCGACGTGCTGCGCTCCATGGCGCGCGAGCCCGCGTGCGTCGAGGCGTTCTTCGCGGAGCTCGCAGATGCGGCCTCCGCCGCGCCCAAGCTCGCGCAAGTCGCCGACGCATTGAAGCGCGAGCTCGCCGATACGGCGACGCTCGAAGTCCGGGCGCGACGCGTCGTCGAGGAGATGGCCGTTGCACTGCAGGCTGCGTTGATGGTGCGCCATGCCCCGGGCTACGCGGCCGATGCGTTCATCGCCACCCGGCTCGAGGGCGACTGGGGTACGTGCTTCGGAACACTGCCGGCAAGCGTCGACTGTGCCGCCCTGATTCGCCGGACCCGGGATTCGGATTAGGTCCGCCGGTTGCGCAATCCCGCACTCCCATGCACCATCGACGCGACACACACCACTCGACTTCCAAAAGAGGAACCTCTCGATGCTTTCCGACGCCGACCGCAAGAAAGCCGCCGGCATACTTCTCGCCGCCGAGAAGGAGCGCAAGCCCGCAGTGCAGCTTTCCAAGACCTGGCCCGACATCACCATCGAGGACGCGTACGCCATTCAACAGATCGTGACCGACACCAAGGTCGCCGCGGGCGCCAGGGTCCGTGGCCACAAGGTCGGCCTCACGTCCAGGGCAATGCAACTCTCCTCGCAGATCGACGAACCGGACTACGGGCACCTGCTGGACAACATGTTCTACGACGACGGCGTGAAGCTCCCCCACGACAGCTTCTGCGTGCCGCGCGTCGAGATGGAGCTCGGTTTCGTGCTCGGCCAGCCGCTCAAGGGGCCGGGCGTCGGGCTGCTCGACGTGCTGCGCGCGACCGAGTGGGTCGTGCCGTCGATCGAAGTCATCGACGCGCGCGTTCAGAATCCGCGCAAGATCTTCGATACCGTTTCCGACAACGGTGCCGCCGCGGCCGTGGTGCTGGGCGGTCGGCCCGTGCGCCCGACCGACATCGACCTGCGCTGGGTGCCCGGCCTGATGTACCGCAACGAGGCGATCGAGGAGTCCGGCGTCTCGGCCGCGGTGCTCGGCCACCCGGCGCTCGGCATCGCCTGGCTCGCAAACAAGGTCGGGCAGTTCGGCACCGTTCTCGAGCCGGGTCACTTCACGCTCTCCGGTTCGTTCATTCGACCGGTGTGGGCGAACAAGGGCGACACGCTGCGCGCGGACTTCGGGCCGCTCGGAAGCGTGGCGGTGCAGTTCGTCTGATTCGTCCGAATACGCGCTGATCGTTGTTTCCCCGGCCTCGCACCCGGGAGGCATCCGGTTTGCTCTGGATCAGACCCTGCGCGCACGCATCATCCTAGGCTCGCTGAACGCATGAACCAAACGTCGGAAAGCGCCCCCGGCGCCCACTGCTTGTCCGTCGCCGATACCTGCGCGCGGCTCGGCACCGATCTCGCGCGCGGCCTCGAAACTTCGGAGGCTGCGGCGCGGCTCGCCCGCCACGGGCCCAACGCCATACGCGAGAGCGCCCGCCGTCCCGCCTGGCGGATGTTCGTCGATCAGTTCACCGATCTGATGATCGTTGTCCTGATCGGCGCAGCGATCGTGTCGGGAATCGTCGGCGATCTGAAGGATACCGTCGCGATAATCGTGATACTGGTCCTGAACGGGGGGATCGGGTTCGTGCAGGAGTACCGTGCCGAGCGGGCAATTGCAGCGCTCAGAAAGATGGCGGCGACGAGCGCCCGTGTCGCGCGAGCGGGGACCGTGCAGACGCTTCCCGCGACCGAGCTGGTGCCGGGCGACGTCGTCGTGCTCGAGGCGGGAAACATCGTGCCGGCGGATCTGCGGTTGACGGAGACCGCCCAGCTGAAAATCAACGAGTCGGCGCTCACGGGGGAATCCCTGACGGTCGAGAAGACCACGGAGGCAATCGTCGGCGCCGACGTGCCGATCGGCGACCGCCGCAACATGGCTCACAAGGGCACGATCGTCACGAATGGCCGGGCGCGCGGCGTTGCGGTCGCCACCGGGATGTCGACCGAGCTGGGGCGGATCGCACAACTCCTCGCGGACGGCGAAGACTCGAAGACGCCCCTGCAGAAACGCCTCGCACATTTCGGGACGCGTCTCGCGATCGTCGTGCTCGGCATCTGCGCGATCGTCTTCGCCACCGGGGTGCTGCGCGGCGAGCCGATCCTCCTGATGCTCCTGACCGCAGTGACCCTCGCGGTGGCCGCCATACCCGAGGCATTACCCGCAGTCGTCACGATCTCCCTTGCGCTCGGCGCAAAGAAGATGGTGCGCGAGAACGCGTTGATCCGGCGGCTCCCTGCAGTCGAGACGCTCGGTTCGGTCACCTTCATCTGCTCGGACAAGACCGGTACCCTCACGCAGAACACGATGCACGTCGCGGACATCATGGCCGATGGCCGGCGGCTCGCGCCGCCGGATTGTCCGCATGCCGGCGAGCCGTGGCAGACGCTCTTCCTGGGACTGGCGATCAGCAACGATGCAAGCCGCGATTCTGCCGGCGCGGCAGCCGGCGATCCGACCGAAACCGCGCTATTCGCCGCCGCCGCCGCGGCCGGCTTCGAAAAGGATGCGCTCGAGGCAAAAGCGCCTCGTGTCAAGGAGCTTGCGTTCGATTCCGCGCGCATGCGGATGACGACGTTCCACCGACGTGCGGACGGCGTCATTGCATTCACGAAAGGCAGCCCCGAGGCCGTCGTCCCCGCGTGCGACCGAGTGCTCACCGCGAACGGTGAAATTCCCGTGGATCGGAAGTACTTGCTGTACGCGGCCGAGCAAATGGCCTCCGACGGGCTGAGAGTGCTCGCGATCGCGTACCGGGACTGGACCGACCTGCCGTCCGACGAGCGCCCCGAGGAGGTCGAACGCGAATTGACGTTTCTCGGACTGGTCGGACTCGAAGACCCGCCGCGCGCCGAGGCCGAGCAGGCGGTGCGGCTGTGCCGGACCGCGGGCATCACGCCCGTGCTGATCACGGG
>JBAVOG010000334.1:0-9128 GCA_049691875.1 Burkholderiales bacterium
AGGCCAGCGTTCCCGCCCAGCCGCGCCCGGCGCGCCAGCCGCCCACCAGCCGCGCCGCGAAATTCGCCGCCTTGCCGTCTGCTTTGACGTCGATGGCATGCTGCGCCAGTGTCCCCTTCACGTGCAGTGCGGTGCGATCTGCCACCAGGCCGCGCACGGCGACATTCGCTGCGTCGGCGTCGACCTGCACGGCGCCGCCAGGCGCCCACGCGATCGTGCCGCTCGCGCCGAGCGAACCGATTGCAACGCTTTGTGACATTCGCAGGTCGACACCGCTTGCCGTAAAGCTCACCTGCGGCGCGCGCCACTCGCCAACCGCTCGCGCCGAGACGTCCAAACGCCCTGCGATGCGCGGATCGAGTTGCGCAAGCCTTGGCGCCGCGACCGTGACCGCGAGGGCATCGGTCGTCGCACCGAATGCACCGCGCACCGTAATCCGATTCGCGCCGATCTCCAGCGCCATGTCGGCCGACTCGACTCGCTCGTCCGTGATCCGCGCCGTCCCCTGGCCAGTGACGGCCACGCCGCGGAAGCGGCTTTGCGTCATCTTGTAGGACAGTACGCCGGACCGACGCGCGAGCGAGCCTTGCAGCGTTATTTCTCCGTTCAGGTTTGCCGCGGGAAAGCTGCCCCACTCGGCCGGATCGAAATCCGCGAAGGTGGCCCGCGCATACGCGGGCACCTCGCCGTCCATACTGAGATTGCCGCGTGCCTCAATGCGCCCCCCGCGGGCAGCCATGCGAGCGTGGCGCACCGTAATCTCCGCGCCATGGCGCGCGGCATCGAGCTGAATGGACAGCGATCCCTGCGCCAGCTTTTGCGGAAGTTGTTGCGTCAATTCCGCACGCACCGTCGCGTCCGCACCGGCGAGCGACGCATCGATGCGCCCGTTCAGCTCGGTCGCAAGCATTCGGGCGTGGATGCCCTGGAGATTGATCGCGTGCGCAGCGAGCGCGAGCGTGGCGTGGTTGGCGTCGGAAAGTGCTCCAGATCCGCTGAATCGCCCGCCACCCGACATGCCGACCTCGAGCGATTCCAGGCGTATCTCGCTAAGATCGGTGACGAATCCGGTCTTGATCTCGCGTACCGGCACGCGCCCTTCGTCCAGGGGCCCTGCCGTCGCGTTGCTCGCCTCTAACGTTCCGGCCAGGTTCTGCGCATTCCGGCTTGCAGCACGGATCGTCAGCACGACGTCGCTGTTCGGAAGATCTTTCGCGAATCGGGCGAGATCGAGGCCCTGCGCACGGATCTCGAGTTCTTCGAGCCAAAGTGGGTCAAAAGGCCTGAGCACTGCGTCGGCGCGCGCCTGGATCCCGTCGAAGTCAGTCGCCAGATTCGTGGCGATGTGCGCCAGCGTGCCCGAGAGGACAAGCTTCGCAATCCGCCCGGAAGCGTCGCGCACGACGGCGGTCGCCGAGAGTGCAAACGGTGCGCTGGCGGCAAGCTCGCCTTGCGCTTCCAGCGACCCCCAGTCCGACGTGACGCGCAGCGCGCGCACGCGATGCGCGAGCAGACCGCCTTCGTAGCCCAGTGCGATGTTGCGAAGGGCTATTCGTGATTCGCCGTTGACGATTTCGAAGTCTTTGACGGAAGCATGGTCGATGCTCACGCTCAGGGGCAGCGCGACGGACTCGGGCAGCGAAGCGGGCTTGGACTCGCCCGCGCTCCCGGACGAAAGGACACGCAGTGAGGCATGACGCGCCGAAAGGGTGCCGATGGCAAGGCGATCTGCAAGCAGTGCCCACGGAGACCACGTCAGCCGAACATCGTCTGCGCGAACCTGTACCGATTCATCTGCGTACTCGATCCCGTCCAGCGCAATCGGGCCGAAGAGCGTTCCGCGCACGCCTGTGAACCGGAGCTTCCCGCCGCTCATCGATTCGAGGCGCGCCATCGCCCAGGCAAAGGCCGTCTCGCTCGACGCCAGCCAAGCGAGACCGCCCGCGAGAAGTCCCGCGACCAGTGCAACACCGATCAGCGCGCCCAGCCAGTAGCGTCTCTTGCGCGTTGCCGCCACTAGAAACTGAATCCCACCGAGAAATGCAGCCGGAACTGCTTCACCGCCTGGCCATAGGCCACGTCGACACGGAATGGCCCGATCGGACTTTGTACCCTGAGACCGATACCATAACCCCACTTGGCATCGAAGCTCTCGGTCGTCTCGAAGGCATCGCCGACGTCCACGAATACGGCACCACCGAGCACGTCGGTAAACCAATGCGTCACTTCAGCACTGGCAAGCGCGAGATAGCGGGCGGAGGCGACGGCGCCTCCGAGCTCGATGCCGATGCTCTCGAACGCATAACCGCGGATGGACTGATCGCCGCCGGTCCGGAACATATAGGCAAAAGGGATTCCCGTCCGCGTACTGGCGAACACACCGCCAGCTTCCGCGCGCAGCAGCAGGTCGTCGTCGCGGGAGAGCGGGACAAATCCGTTCACCTTTGCGGTGGCACGCAGGAAGGCGCGGCTCGACAGACCGGGGACTGCGGTGCCGAAATTTAGCGTACCGAGATAGCCGCGACGCGGCGAGCCGACGACATCCGTTTTGCGAAACGTGTACCGATAGTTGAGATAGGTTGCCCAGGTCGTGTCGCTGTTGACGCCGCCGATGCTCTGTCGTTCGTGCAGCCACTGTGCCGAGAGACTCGAAGGCAGGCGCTCCAGGCCCCACTGGCGCGCGAACGTCACCGCTTCCGTCTCCGTGACCTGACCTTCCACGTCCTTGCGCTCGACACTGCCGATCACGGTATTCCAGGACCCTCCCGGCAGCGGCTGGGAGTCGATGCTGACCAGGGCACTCTGAATGTCCCGTTGATAGAGGAGCTCGGCACGAAATCGCCAGTTCTCGCCGAGCAGGTCCGCATCGCTGTAGTTCCCGCGAACCCGAAATCCGGTATCCGTGGTGAAGCCAATCGACCCGTCGACACGCTTTGCGCGCCCTTCGATCACCGCGACGCGCAACGGCGCTGCGTCCGCTTTGGCCGGATCCGCGTCGAGAGCCACCTCGGCGCTGGCGAATTGACCGAGTTCCAGGAGCCGTCGGCGGAAGAGGATCACTTTCTCCTCGGAGTACTCGTCGCCGGGGCGCAGCGGATTCAGGCGCTCGACGATCTTCGGGTCGTAACGGCTGGTTCCGCGCACTTCGACGGAGCCGACCCGGAAAACCGGTCCGCTCTCGATCTCGATGTCCAGGGTCGCCAGTGCTTTGGTGGGGTCGATACGCGCCTCGCTGGAAGCCACACGGGCGGCCGCGTACTTCAGGGCGGCGACTTCGCGAACCGCCGCCAGTTTCGCGGCGTCCCAGCTTGCTTGCCGGAAAGGCTCGCCGACCGGGAGACCCCAGGAATTGCGTACCGCCTTCATTCGCTCCTCGGCGTCCGGGTCGCTCAGCAGCGGACCGCTGAAGCGGATGTCGACTTGCGCGATACGGGTTCGCTCCCCCGGTTCGATCACGATTCGCACCAGCCACTCCGGTTCGCCTTCGGTCACCTCGACGCTGACATTGGCCGAGAAGTAGCCCTCGGTCTCCACTGCGGCGCGGATGTGGTCGCGCTCCTCGGCAGCGAGACGCCGGAGCAGATCAGGGGTCATTCCCGGAAAATCCCGCCAGCGCGGCAGATCGAGGATGGGCTCGACGACCTGCTTCAAATCACTCGGGCCGAGGAGCTCGACGCGATATGGCACCTCCGCCCGCGCCGTCGCACAAACGAACGCGATGACGATGGCAATGGCGACGCGGAGCACGGCCTGCGCGCCCGCCGTGCGAACGCGCAATCCCAATGCGCTCGGGAGCGGCGCCGGGTTGGCGACCTCGGCAACGCTTTGAATCGAGTGCATCGCGCAATTCTACTGGCGGTTGGGATAATGAACGCGCGGACGCTCGTCTGCGATCGCGGCACGGTCTCGCATTCGAAACGATAGACTCGGGATCAAGCAGGGAATTCTCCAAACGTGACGGGCAGGATTCGCCAGTGCGCCGACTTCACCTCGGTCCAGTGCAAAGCATGTTGGCGTGCGTCGCGTTGCTGACGATCGCAGCGGGGCCCTGGTGGGCGGATGAGACACTGGCGGCCGATGACGCTCCATTGCGGCTCGTTCGGAGCTGGCCCCTGACGCAGCAGGACCTACGCGTGGTCGACGCGCCCGAGCCCACGCATCGGTTGCGAATCGAAATGGCGATGATGCGCGACGCGGGCTGGCAACCGGAAGACATTCTCGCAGCGACGCGAGTGGCGGTCAGGATCCTCGCGCAGTGTGGCATACAGACGACTTTCGTGGAACTCAGCGAATTCGAAGGTCCCGCCCGATATCGGTATCTCGCGACGCCGGTATCCCGCGAGTTGGCGCGGCGCACCCGGCTCGCGCGCCCGGCCGTATTCTTCGTTGCCGATACGCATAATGAGCCGGCATTCGATGCCGAGGCGATCGGACGCGGAAACAGCCGCTCGCGGCCGGAGATGACCGACACGGTGTGGATCACTGCCGGCACGCGCGACCTCCCGAACGTCCTCGCGCACGAGCTCGCGCACGTGATTGCCGATAGCGGCGATCACTCCGACCTGCCGGGCAATCTCATGCGTGAAGAGACCGCGCCAGACAGCACTGTGCTGACAGCCTCCCAGTGCCGCCGTCTTACCGAAATCGGAACGACGAACGGACTGCTTCAGCGCGAGAGGCGCTAGCCGCGGAACG
Source organism: Burkholderiales bacterium (assembly GCA_049691875.1). Taxonomy (GTDB): domain Bacteria; phylum Pseudomonadota; class Gammaproteobacteria; order Burkholderiales; family SG8-39; genus JAABRB01. Next base: position 4,696 of record JBAVOG010000334.1, read on the forward strand.
GTCATCACGCTTCAGCTCGCTTCGCGCCGACGTTCTCGATCCGGCAGAACGAGCAGGCGAAAGCTGGCCAGGAGTAGCCAGGTCGCCGCGCAGATCGATGCGGCCATCGGCCACGTCGTTCCGTCGTGCAGGCGGCCGACGAGAAACCCGGCATATGCGCCAATCGCCATTTGCGTGAATCCGACCGCGGACGACGCGGCTCCGGTCATGCGTCCAAACTGCCCGATCGCACCGGCGGTAGATCCGGGCATCGTGAGTCCGGTCGCAAATAACACGATCATCATGGGGAGGAGCACGGCAGCTACCGATTGCACGCCGAGGTAGGCAAGCACCGCCATGAGGGTGCCGCCCAGTGCCGCAAGCGAGGCGCCGACGCGAAGCAGCCGATCCACACCGGTGCGTTGCACGAGCTTGCCGAGCAGGATGTTGCTCGCGATGTAGCTGATCACGGCGCCGCCAAACAGAAAACCGAAGTACTTAGGCGGCACGCCGAGAACATCGATCAGGACGAAGGGCGAACCGGAGATGTAAGAGAAGATGGCCGCATAGCTGAACCCGACACAAAGCGCATAGCCGACGAACCGCCGGTCACGCAGGATCGCGATGTAGTTCGCGACGAGGTGACGCGGATTGGTGGCGTTTGGATCACGCTCCAGGTGCGATTCGGGAAGCCGCAGCATCGTGGCGGTCAGAAGGGCGGCACTGATCAGGCCGAGCAGCACGAAGTTGGCGCGCCAGCCGAGCGAGACGGTCATCAGGCTGCCGATCATTGGGCCGAACACCGGCGTTGCCGCGGTGCCCGCCGTGATGTAACCGAGCATGCGTGCCGACCCTGCGGCACCGTAGGTGTCGCGGATGATCGCACGCCCGATCACCGCACCGGAACAGGCGCCGACCGCCTGGAAGAAACGCGCAGCGATGAGTCCATCCATGGTTTGCGTGCTGAAGCACACGACGGTCGCGGCAACGTAGATCGCGATGCCACCGAGCAGCACCGGGCGGCGTCCGAACCGGTCCGAGAGCGGCCCGTACACGAGCTGCGAGATTGCAAAGCCGGCGAGAAAGACCGAGAGGGTGAGCTGCGCCTGCGAGACAGTCACATCGAAATACGTGCGGATCCCGGGCAAGGACGCGAGAAAGAGGTCGGTCGAGAGCGGAAGCAGGGCGAACCCCACTCCGATCATGACCGCCACCCCGATGTGAGTCGGCGGCAGTTTCACGGCAAAGACGCGCGTCGCCTGATTACTTCGGCGCGGTGTACTTGGCGACCTGCTGATCGATGCTGCCGAAGATCGATCGGCCCGCGGCATCCAGCACTTCGATCCGCACGCGGTCGCCGAAACGCAGGAAAGGGGTCTTGGCCGAGCCGGCGTCGATGGTCTCGAGCATGCGAATCTCGGCGATGCACGCCGGACCGGCGCTGCGATCCTTGTTCGAGACCGTTCCCGATCCGATGATCGCGCCGGCTCCGAGCGGGCGGCTCTTCGCGGCGTGCGCGATCAGCCTCGGAAACTCGAAAGTCATGTCCACGCCTGCATTCGGCTTTCCGAAGGGTTGATCGTTGATGTGCACGACTAGTGGCAGATTCAGCTTCCCGCCGTCCCACGCGTCGCCGAACTCGTCGGGCGTGACGGCGACCGGCGAAAACGCGCTCGACGGCTTCGACTGGAAGAAACCGAATCCCTTGCCGAGCTCCTTCGGAATGAGATTGCGCAACGAGACATCGTTGACCAGCATGACGAGGACGACGTGTCCCCCGGCTTTCTTCGCCGGGATGCCCATCGGCACGTCGTCGACGATCACCGCCACTTCGCCCTCGAGATCGATGCCCCAGTCCTCGGATTCGGCCAGGATGTCGTCGCGCGGACCGATGAACGCGTCGGACCCGCCCTGGTACATGAGCGGATCGGTCCAGAACTCCTTCGGCATTTCCGCCCCGCGGGCCTTTCTCACGAGCGCCACGTGATTCACATAGGCGGACCCGTCGGCCCATTGATACGCGCGCGGGAGCGGCGCGGCGAAGGTCGCAAAATCCGTTTCGAATGCCCTCGACGATGGACTTGCGTTCAACTCGTCACTGAGCGTCTGCAGCAGCGGCGCGTGATAGCGCCAGTCGTCGAGCGCCGCCTGCAGGGTCGGCGCGATGCCGTCCGCCACCTGGGCCATTCCGAGGTCGCGCGAGACCACGACGAGCGTCCCGTCGCGGGTTCCGTCCTTGAGCGTGCCGAGCTTCATTTTCACTCCATTGCGGTGGATCAGGGCTTGCCGGGATCGAAGTGCTTCTTCAGCCCCTGCCAGCATTGGTAGTAGTCGGCCTGCAGCTCCGCAGCCTCGAGCGCGTAATGCGTCGGTCGAATCGCCAGGCGCGTCTCGAACATGAATGCCATCGTGTCCTTGATGACGTCGGGCTTCGCCAGATCCGCGCTCGACGCGCGCTCGAAGGTCTCGGCATCGGGGCCGTGTCCGCTCATGCAGTTGTGGAGGCTGGCGCCGCCCGGCAGAAAGCCCTGCGCCTTCGCGTCGTAGACGCCCTGGATCAGGCCCATGAACTCCGCCGCGATGTTCCGGTGGAACCACGGCGGGCGAAACGTATCTTGCATGACGAGCCAGCGCGGCGGGAAGATCACGAAGTCGATGCTGTCCACGCCCGGCGTGTCGCTGACGGACTGCAGGACGAGAAAGATGGACGGATCCGGATGGTCGTAGCTGATCGAGCCGATGGCATTGAAACTGCGCAGGTCGTACTTGTACGGCACGTGATTGCCGTGCCAGGCGACGACGTCAAGCGGCGAGTGCCCGATTTCGGCGGCCCACAGGTGGCCCATGAACTTCGCGACGAGCTCGAAGCGACCCGTGCGGTCCTCGTAGGCGGCCACCGGTGAGAGAAAGTCGCGCGGGTTCGCCAGGCCGTTGGAACCGATCGGTCCGAGGTCCGGGAGACGGAACGGACTGCCGAAGTTCTCGCAGACGTACCCGCGGCTCGCCCCGTCCGAAACCTCGACGCGCAAGCGCACCCCCCGCGGGATCACGACGATCTCGCAAGGCTCCGCATCGAGCACACCCAGCTCGGTCGCGATGACCAGGCGCCCCTGCTGCGGAACGATGAGAAGCTCGCCGTCGGCGTCGTAGAAGAACCGGTCGGTCATCGATCGATTGGCGGCATACATATAGATGCCGCAGCCGCCCTGTGCCGCGGGGCTCCCATTGCCCGCCATGGCGACGAGACCGGCCACGAAATCGGTGGCATTCGACGGGATCGGAAAAGGATCCCAGCGCAGCTGGTTCGGTGTCGCAGGAACCGCGTCGAAGTCGTTGGTGACCATCCCGTCGTCGATCCGCCGAAACGGCTGGTGCATCGCGCCGGGGCGGATTCGATAAAACCAGGTGCGGCGATTGGCGGCCCGCGGTGCGGTGAATGCGGTGCCCGAGAGCTGTTCTGCGTAAAGTCCGTAGGCGCATTGCTGCGGCGAATTCCGGCCGAGGGGCAGCGCGCCGGGCAGCGCCTCGCTGGTGAGGTGATTGCCGAAGCCCGGCTGGTAGGCGAGTGCCTTGCCGACGCTGGGGCCGGCGCCCGGAGCGGGAGCATTCTTCACAGTCGTATGCGCAGTCATGTTGCGTTCTCCTGTCATGCCGGTTGGGAACGGGGAGGCTTCAGGTTGCTCTGGCGATCGTCATGGCCTGCCGGGTCACATCGAGCTTGCCGATATCCCGGCGAGTGCAAGTATAAGCGTGCCCATTTCGTTCCCGGCGATCCCGGACGAATCTCCGGAAAATCTTATGCATACGCCGATCAGCGCGATGCCGTCGCGCGCCGGAGCGCGCGGCGCTCGAGCGCAAGCGCGATGCTCTCGTTCAATACGAGCGCGGAGATCACGATCACCCCGCCCGTCAGCACGGCTGCGCCGGGCTCCTCGCCCCGCGCGAGCCAGACCCAGAGCGGTCCGAGAATCACCTCTATCAACGAAAGCAGCCCGACCTCCGCGGCGGACAGGCGAGGCACCGCGATCACCGTATACAGAATTCCCGGAATCGCGAGCTGGAAGACCGCCAGCGCGGCGTAGAGCGCAAGATCGTTTGTGCCGGCGGTGATCGGCAGGGCAAGCGGAAGCGCAATGAGCGCCGAGAGGGCGCCGCCCAGGGCAAGCGCGGGAATCAGGTCGACCCGCCCGCGACCCAGCTTCACCGCAACGTAGTTGACGGCCGCTGCAACCGGGATGGCGAGTGCGATGAGGCTGCCGTCGATGTTGCCGGTGCGAAACGCGTCTTGGAACATGATGCCGATGCCCGCGGTCGCCGCCGCCATGGCCACCCAGGTCCGCCGGGGTACTCGCTCGCGCAGGACGAGCCATCCTGCCAGCGCCGCGCAGAACGGCAGCAGTCCGATGATGAACAATGTGTTCGCGACCGTCGTCAGCGAGAGCGCGAGCATGAAG
>JBAVOG010000335.1:0-8009 GCA_049691875.1 Burkholderiales bacterium
CATCTCTTCGTCCTGGTACTGAGCTCTTTGCGCGTCCCTTTCTTGGGTTCTTCCTGCTCCCGTGCGCGCTCGCGGCACTAAGCCTGCCAGGCGTGGCTTCGGCCGCCGATGAGGTTATTCGCCATTCCGCGAAGGGGTCGTACGAGGAGGTGAAAGACGCCGTCGTGATGGCGATCGAAGGGAAAGGTCTCGTCGTCGATCGTGTCGCTCACGTCGGCGACATGCTCGCGCGCACCGCCAAGGACGTGGGCGCCACGCGCCGGCTGTACGGCAATGCCGAAGTGCTCGAGTTCTGCAGCGCGCGCATCTCGCGCGAAATGATGGCGGCGGATCCGCATCAAATCGCGATCTGCCCCTACACGATCGCCGTCTACACCCTGCCGGACGAGGCGGGCGTGGTGTATGTCTCCTACCGTGCTCCGCCGAGGGCCAAGGGGATGGGCAACGTCCGGAAGCTACTCGACGAGATCGTTCGGGAAGCTCTTAGGTAGGGGGCGCCGGCCCCATGCCGGGATCCGGGCCGGGCGCCTAGCTAAGAATCGGGCACTCAGCCGGACAACCGTTCACGAAGCCGCTGCACCCCCTCCTGCAGTTCCTCGATGGCGCGTGTATACGCAAAGCGCACATACCGCTCGGGCGAGTTGGCGCCAAAATCAAGTCCAGGCGTGATGGCGACTCCTGCCTCCTCGAGCATTCGGTGCGCGAATGTATGGCTGTCGACTTCGAAGCGCTCGATTCCGGCATAAACGTAGAAGGCGCCCTCCGGCGTTATCGGAATGCGGAATCCCAGCTCGCGCAACGCGGGGACCAGAAAGTCGCGCCGGCGCTGGAATTCGCGGCGTCGTTCCTCCAGGATCGCAATCGTATCCGGTGCGAACGCTGCGAGTGCGGCGTGCTGCGACGGCACGGGCGCGCAGATGAACGCGTTCTGGGCGAGCCGTTCCAGCCCACGCACATAACGCTCCGGCGCGACGATCCACCCGAGCCGCCAGCCCGTCATGCAGAAGTACTTCGAGAAGCTGTTAACGAGAAACACTTCGTCCGACAACGCCAGGGCAGTGGGCAGCGGCTCCCCGTACACGAGCTCGTGATAGATCTCGTCGATCAGCACGAAGCCGCCGCGTCCGTGCACCCAGTCGACGATTGCGGCGAGGGCATCGGTCGGCACGATCGCACCGGTCGGATTCGACGGCGAGGCCAGCAGCACGCCGCGGGTACGCGGCCCCCAGTACGCTTGCACTTCGGCGAGTCCGAGGTGGTAGTGCGTGCGTTCGTCGACCGCCACCGTTCGCGCTACCCCCTCGAACATTCGCACGAAATGCCGATTGCAGGGATAACAGGGATCGGGCATCAGCACCTCGTCCCCGGGTTCGACGAGCGCCCCGAGGGCAATGACGAACGCGCCCGATGCTCCCGCGGTCACGATGATCCGCTGCGGGTCGACTTCGACCCTGTAGCGCTCGCCGTAGAAGCGGGCGATCGCTGCGCGCAGTGCGGGAATACCGAGCGATTCGGCGTATCCCATTGGATCCCGCTTCAGGGCCGCAATCGCCGCGTCGATCACGGGCTGAGGCGCAGAAAAGTCGGGCTGGCCGATCTCCATGTGGATGACGCGCCGGCCAGCCGCCTCCAGATCGAGCGCACGGCGCACGATCTCCATCACGTGAAACGGCTCGATCTCCGCCATGCGTGCGGCGAGGCGTACGGTGTCAGGTGAGCGGCCGAGCGCGTGAGGCTTCATTGTGGCGTGATTCGGGGCAGCGCCATTCTAGCGGCAAAAGTGTGCACGCCGGCCATGCACGTGCCCATTGGCCAAGGCTGAACGAAATGCCATCGGCGGCGCGCCTCCCGCGCCTCCCTCCGCGGCCGCATCGCGCATTCGGACCGCCTACGTGCATGACCTATAATCGATTTCGAGTCGCCGAAAGCGAACGCAAGGAAATCAATGGACGACACGCTACGCGCCGCAGCGCTGGAGTATCACCGGTTACCGCGTCCCGGAAAGATTTCGATCGCGCCGACCAAGGCGCTTGTCAACCAGCGCGATCTCGCGCTCGCCTATTCGCCGGGGGTCGCGGCGGCATGCGAGGAGATCGTGCGCGACCCCGCCGAGGCGGCCAACCTGACTGCGCGCGCCAACCTGGTCGGCGTGATCACGAATGGGACGGCCGTCCTCGGCCTCGGCGCGATCGGTGCACTCGCAGCCAAGCCGGTGATGGAAGGCAAGGGCGTACTCTTCAAGAAGTTTGCGGGCATCGACGTGTTCGACATCGAGATCGACGAGTGCGACCCCGACCGAATGATCGACATCATCGCCGCCCTCGAACCCACCTTCGGCGGCATCAACCTCGAGGACATCAAGGCGCCCGAGTGCTTTTACATCGAGCGTAAGCTACGCAGCCGCATGCGTATCCCGGTCTTTCACGACGATCAGCACGGCACCGCCATCACCGTCGGCGCGGCGGTTCTCAACGGCCTGCGGGTGGTCGGCAAGGAGCTGGGCGACGTGAAGCTCGTCACGTCGGGCGCCGGCGCCGCGGCGCTCTCGTGCCTCAACTTCCTGGTGACGCTCGGGCTGAAGATCGCGAACATCTGGGTGACCGACATCGCGGGCGTCGTGTACGAGGGTCGCAAGGAGAAGATGGACCCGGACAAGCTGCGCTTCGCACGGCGCACCGACGCACGCCGCCTCGCGGAAGTGATCGTCGGCGCCGACGTGTTTCTCGGCCTCTCGGCGGGCGGTGTCCTCAAGCCGGAGATGGTGGAGAAAATGGCCGCAAGGCCGCTCATCCTCGCGCTCGCGAATCCGGCGCCCGAGATCATGCCGGACGAAGCGAAGCGCGTGCGCCCCGACGCTGTGATTGCCACCGGACGATCGGACTATCCGAACCAGGTCAATAACGTGCTTTGTTTCCCGTTCATATTTCGCGGAGCGCTGGATGTGGGCGCCACTCAGATCAACGAGGAGATGAAGATCGCGGCGGCCCACGCGCTTGCCGATCTCGCCATGGCCGAGCAATCGGAGATTGTGGCCGCGGCGTACGGGCAGGGGGATCTCAAGTTCGGTCCCGACTATCTGATTCCCAAACCGTTCGACCCGCGACTCATCGTGACCGTCGCGCCGGCCGTCGCGATGGCTGCCATGAAAAGCAGTGTCGCGACCCGGCCGATAGAGGATTTCGACAGCTATCGCGATACTCTCCAGCAGTGGGTCTACCACTCCGGGCTGCTGATGAAGCCGATCTTCACGGCCGCAAAGAATGCACCCCGGCGCCTGGTATTCGCCGAAGGCGAGGATCAGCGCGTGCTGCGCGCCACGCAGGTGATCGTGGACGAGCGGCTCGCCAAGCCGATCCTGATCGGCCGGCCCGCTGTCATCGCGCAGCGCGTCGAACGCGATGGCCTGCGAATCCGTCCCGGGACGGACTTCGAGCTCGTCAACCTGGACTGGGACGAGCGCTACCGCGATTTCTGGCGCGAGTATCACAAGCTCACCGAGCGGCGCGGCGTGTCGGTCCAGTACGCGAAGATCGAGATGCGCCGTCGTGCGACGGCGATCGGTGCGATGCTGATTCACAACGGCTACGCCGATGGAATGATCTGCGGCACGTTCGGCACCCACGGCCTGCACCTCAACTACGTGGATCAGATCATCGGTCGGCGCCCGGGCGTGCAGCATTACTACGCGCTCAACGTCCTCATGCTGCCCAAGCGCACTGTCTTCATCTGCGACACTTACGTGCACCTCGACCCTACCGCGGAGCAGCTCGCCGAGATGACAATGCTCGCGGCGGAGGTGGTACGCGGGTTCGGCATCGTGCCGAAGGTTGCGCTGCTCTCACACTCGACCTTCGGATCGAGCGACGCCCCCAGTGCCCGCAAGATGCGCGCGGCCCTCGTCCTGATCCAGGCCCGCGAGCCGGATCTCGAGGTGGAGGGCGAGATGCATGGCGACGCCGCGCTGTCCGGCGAGGCGCGGGATGCGGCATTCCCGAGCTCGCGGTTGAAAGGCGACGCCAATCTCCTGGTCATGCCCACCCTCGAAGCCGCCAACATCTCGTTCAACCTGCTCAAGACCGCCGCCGGCGACGGCATCACGGTGGGACCGATCCTGCTCGGTGCCGCCGCACCGGTGCACATTCTGACGCCGTCTGCCACCGTGCGCCGGCTGGTCAACATGGCGGCGCTGACGGTGGTGGAAGCGAATCTGGAGCGTCACGCGGCCGCGCGCCTTTGACGCCGGAATGGCGCGTGATTCGCTAAACTCCGCATTCTCATTTTCGAAAATTGTCCGGCGCTCGCGGGGAGGCCGGACCTCTCGCGCGAGGAGCGGGCAGCGTGGCGGGACAGAAGAAGACCGGCCTGATACTTACCGGCGGCGGCGCGCGCGCCGCCTATCAGGTGGGCGTCCTGAAGGCGGTGAACGAGCTCCTTGGCCGACCGACGCGGAACCCTTTCCCCATTCTCTGTGGCACCTCTGCGGGTGCCATCAATGCCGTGGCGCTGGCCATCCACGCCCATAACTTCGCGCTGGGCGTACGCGGCCTGCTTGGGGTGTGGGAAAACTTTCACGCGCGACAGGTCTATCGCGCCGACGCATGGGGGATCATCCGCACCGGGGCACGCTGGCTCTCGGCGCTCATGCTGCTCAACCGCTCGAACCCCGTGTCGCTGCTGGACAATTCCCCGCTGCGCGAGCTGCTTACGCACACCCTGGATTTTCCGCGCATCCAGGAGAACATCGATTCGGGCACGCTTTTCGCGGTCTCGATCACTGCCTCCGGTTACACCTCGGGGCAGAGCGTGTCCTTCTACCAGGGTGGGCCGGAGGCGGTCGAGTGGGAACGGATGCAGCGTGTCGGGGCGGCGACGCCGATCGATGTGGATATCCTGATGGCTTCCAGCGCCCTGCCGTTCATTTTTCCTGCTGTCAAGGTGCACCGGGAGTATTTTGGGGACGGCTCGATGCGCCAGATCGCGCCGATCAGCCCGGCGCTGCATCTCGGGGCCGACCGGGTGCTGATCATCGGGACGGGACGGCAAAGTGCCGAGACACGCGTCCGTTCGAGCCTCTATCCCTCGCTTGCGCAGATCGCCGGCCATGCACTGAATTCGATCTTTCTCGACAGCCTCAACGTGGACATCGAGCGCCTCCAGCGCATCAATCGCACGGTGAGCCTGATCCCAGCGGAGCGGCTGCGCGAAGCGGGCCTCCCCTTGCGTCCGATCGAAGTGCTGGTAATCTCCCCGTCCGAGCCGATCGAGCGGATCGCGAGCCGCCACCTTTACGATGTGCCGCGGGCAGTGCGGTACCTTTTGCGGGCAGTGGGAGCGATGAACCGGAACGGCTCGAACCTGGCGAGCTATCTGCTGTTCGAAGGAGGCTTTACGCGGGCGATAATCAAGCTGGGTTACGACGATGCGATGGCGCGCGCGGACCAGGTTCGCGCGTTTCTCGCGGATTGAGCAGTAGAGGCGCCACGAGCGTGGTCAGCTGCGACACCATAACCAAGATCAAGAGGAGGGCGCACCGAATGGACGCACGCAACGTGGAGCGTGTCTATGACCGTTACGCGCGGTTTTATGACCGCGTGTTCGGGGGAGTATTCGAGCCCGGGCGAATCAACGCCATGCGCCGGCTCGCGCCGCGGCCCCAGGAGCGCATCCTGGAGGTGGGCGTCGGCACGGGGCTCAGCCTTGCCGGATACCCGCACGGCTGCCGGGTGGTCGGGATCGACGTCTCGGAAGGGATGCTGCGGCTGGCCGACCGCCAGGTGCGATCTCGCGCGCTCGGCAACGTCACGCTCCTGCGCATGGATGCACAGTCGATGGGATTCGCCGATGACAGCTTCGACGCCGTGGTGGCGGCTTACGTGATGACCGTCATCCCGGACTATCGACGCGCCCTCGAAGAGATGGCACGCGTGTGCCGTCCGGGCGGGCGCCTGTTGATCCTGAACCACTTCACCAACGGGAACCGTCTCGTGCGCGTCTTCGAGCGAGTCGTCTCGCCGCTGTGCGAGCGCCTGGGATGGCGATCCGATCTCGGCGTGAGCGACGTGCTATCCGACGCCCCGTTCGAGCTCACCGCAGAGGCGCGGATGGGCCCGCTCGGCATGTGGCATCTGCTCGAATGCGTCAACGTGAAGCGCGGGATGCAGCGTCGCGCGGCGTGACGCGCGGCTGGCTTTTTGGGGGCGCGCGCACTACACTGGCCGGGTCGCACTCCCCCGCAGGTCCCGCCCCATGAGCGACCAACAGCCCCCCCAGGATCCGCTCGAGTTCTTGAAACGCATGTGGGCACCCATGTCCTTGCCCATACCGGGCATGGTGGCCCCGCTCGCCGATGCCGGCGAGATCGACAAGCGCATTGCCGATCTCAAGTCGGTCGAGCAGTGGCTCACCCTCAATCTGAACGTGGTGCGGATGAGCGTGCAGGGTCTCGAGATGCAGAAGGCGACTCTCGCTACCCTGCAGGCTGCGCAGCAGGCGGCAGGCTTGTCCGCGGGGGAGCAGCGGGAGCCTGGCACGGCGCCGCAGAATCCGATGGACGCCTGGTGGAGCATGCTCCAGCAGGCGCCGTCCCCACCGCCCGAGCGCAAGAAGAAGCGATGACTTTTCGGCTCGGACACGCGCGCGCCGAGGGCTGGCGTGAAGCGGCCGAACGCTGTATGCGGGACATCGGCGACGTGCCGACGAGTGCGAACGTCGGCTTTCTCTATTTCACCGATCACTTCGTGGCGGACGCTGTTGACTTGCTGGCGTACTTGCGTGACGCGAGCGGGATCCAGCAATGGGTCGGGAGCGTGGGCATCGGTGTGCTGGCAACCGGGACCGAATACATGGAAGAGCCGGCGGTGGCCGTCATGCTCGCGAGCCTGCCTGATGGCGAATTCCACGTCTTTTCGGGCAAATCGCGCGCCCCGGCCGCGGGTGCGCGCACGGGCAGCGGTGCGGAGGCGGCGCACTTCGCGATCGTGCATGGCGATCCGGCCACCGACGACATGCCCGCGCTCATCGAGGACATGTCGAGCAAGGTGGCAAGCGGATTTCTCGTCGGCGGGCTCTCGAGCTCGCGCGGGGCGACCTGCCAGATCGCGAACGAGGTTCTGCAGGGCGGGTTATCCGGCCTGCTCCTGTCATCGAGCGTTGCGGTCGCAACGCGGCTCACGCAGGGCTGCACGCCGCTGGGCGCCGGTGCCGGCGGTAGCGCCGCCGCGATTCGCCACGTCGTGACCGAAGGCGATCGAAACATCATCGTCTCCCTCGACGGACGCCCGGCGCTGGACGTCTTCAAGGAAGACATCGGCGAGGTGCTCTCGAGGGACCTGCGACGCACCGCGCATTTCATCCACGCCGGAATACCGGTGGCGGGGTCGGATACCGGCGACTACACGGTGCGCAACCTCGTGGGGATCGACCCCCGGAACAAGCTGATAGCGATCGGCGCGGAGGTCGAGGCGGGAATGCCGATCCTCTTCTGCAAGCGCGATGCGCAGAGTGCGCGCGACGATCTCGTGCGCATGCTCGACGCGATCGCGGACGATGCGAAAGGGACGCCGCGCGGCGGACTGTACTACTCGTGCATCGGGCGCGGTGAGCACATGTTCGGCACGCGGTCGGCCGAGCTCGGAATGATCCGCGATCGGCTGGGCGAGTTCCCGCTGGTCGGGTTTTTCTGCAACGGGGAGATCTCGCACGACCGGCTCTATGGCTACACTGGCGTGCTCACCGTGTTTGTCTGAGGGGGAGCGCTCGCCTCATTGCAACCCGCTTTTCAGGGCTATTCCCCTGATCGGCGCAGGGTGCCCACAACTTCGCGTCGCGGACGTTCGCAGGCATAATTCGCATTCGGCCCTGCGCTCCTGCTGCGCGGGCCCTGCCGAATTCACGCCCGCGCCATCCAGCGGGCCCACCTCGAGAGGAAAATATGGCCAAAGCAATTCGTTTTCATAAGACCGGGGGTCCCGAAGTACTGGTCCTGGAAGACGTCCAGGTCGGCGATCCCG
>JBAVOG010000336.1:0-3049 GCA_049691875.1 Burkholderiales bacterium
CGCCCCGAACGCAGTAAAATCGCGCATTCCGGTCAGGAGTTCCAATGAGCACAGCTGAATACAAGGTTCACGGCGCGGTCGCCGTGATCGCGATGGACAATCCGCCCGTGAACGGGCTCGGTCACGCGCTTCGCATCGGGATCATGGAAGGTCTCGAGCGTGCGTCCGGCGACGCCGCAGTCAAGGCGGTCGTCGTCATGGGCACCGCGAAGGCGTTTTCCGGTGGCGCCGACATCAGCGAGTTCAACTCGCCCAAGGCGAGCACCGATCCCACGCTTCACCAGATCATCGACAAGATCGACGCGATGAGGAAGCCCGTCGTTGCGGCCATCGGCGGCTTCGCGATGGGCGGCGGTCTGGAGCTTGGGCTCGCCTGCCACTTCCGCGTCGCCCTGCCCGGCGCGCAGCTCGCGCTGCCCGAGGTGAACCTCGGCATCCTGCCCGGCGCAGGCGGCACGCAGCGGCTTCCGCGGGCGATCGGCGTGAAGCCTGCTGTCGACCTCATGGTCTCGGGCAAGCCGGTGCCATCCGACAAGGCGCCTGCCGGCCTCATCGACGAGATCGTCCAGGGCGATCTCGCGAAGGCGGCGATCGCGTACGCGGAAAAGGTCGTTGCGGAGAAGCGCCCATTGCGACGCCTGCGCGACGAGACCGTGAAGCTCGACGACGCCGCGGCCTACTTCGCCGCGACCCGCGACAAGGTCGCGAAGGAGTCGCGCGGCTACCCCGCGCCGCTCAAGATCGTGGCGTGCGCCGAGGCGGCGGTAAACCTGCCGTTCGACGAGGGACGCAAGTTCGAGCGCGCCCGCTTCGAGGAGCTGGTGGTCACCACCGAGTCGAAGGCCCTGCGCCACGCGTTCTTCGGCGAGCGCGCCGTGGAGAAGATTCCCGACGTGCCGAAGGACACGCCGATCATCGACATCAAGAGCGTGGGAATCGTCGGTGCGGGCACGATGGGCGGCGGCATCGCGATGAATTTCGCCAACGCGGGTATTCCGGTCAAGCTGCTCGAGCCGAAGCAGGAGGCGCTCGACCGCGGCCTGGCGACGATCGCGAAGAACTACGCCGCAACAGTCGCGAAAGGCCGTCTCTCGCGAGCCGACATGGACAAGCGCATGAGCCTCCTCACGACGACGCTCGACTACGGCGGCTTCAAGGACTGCGACCTCGTCATCGAAGCCGTGTTCGAGCAGATGGCCGTGAAGAAGGAGGTTTTCGGGCGCCTCGACGAGGTGGTCAAGCAGGGGGCGATCCTCGCCACCAACACCTCGACGCTGAACGTGAACGAGATCGCCGCATCGACCAAGCGGCCCGAGAGCGTCATCGGCCTGCACTTCTTCAGCCCGGCCAACGTCATGCGCCTGCTCGAGATCGTGCGCGGCGCCAAGACATCGAAGCCGGTGCTCGCCACGGCGATGAAGCTCGCCCGCAAGATCAAGAAGGTCGGCATCGTCTCCGGCGTCTGCGACGGCTTCATCGGCAATCGCATGATGGAGGAGTACGTGCGCCAGGCCTATTTCCTGGTGGACGAAGGCGCCGCGCCACAGCAGGTGGACAAGGCGTTGCAGGACTGGGGCATGGCGATGGGACCGTTCGCGATGCTCGACATGGCCGGACAGGACATCGGCTGGGAGGTCCGCAAGCGCCGCGCCAGCGAGGAGGGCGTGCGCGCCTACTCCGCGTGGCCGGATCGTGTGTGCGAGCTCGGCCGGCTCGGCCAGAAGACCGGCGCGGGCGTCTACAAGTACGCAGCCGGTCATCGCACGCCGCAGCCCGATCCGGTCGTCGATGGGTTGATCGACGCCTACCGCGAGGAAGTAGGCACGAAACCCCGCCAGGTCACGGACACGGAGATCGTCGAGCGCACGATCTACGCGCTCGTGAACGAAGGCGCGCGCATCCTCGAGGAAGGCATCGCGCTCCGCGCGGTCGACATCGACATGGTCTACCTCACGGGCTACGGTTTTCCGCGCTATCGCGGCGGTCCGATGTTCTACGCCGACACTATCGGTCTCAAGAATGTCCTCGCATCGGTCGAGAAATACGCGCAGGGCTACCACGGCGAGTGCTGGCAGGCAGCGCCACTGCTGAAGAAGCTCGCCGCGGACGGGAAGACTTTCAACTAAGGTTCACGTCAATGCAATTCTTGGGCTCACGATGAAGCACCAGGACGCGCAGGCGCACTGGGACACGCGCTTCGCGGGCGAGGGATACCACTTCGGCACCGAGCCGAACGTCTTTCTGGCGAGCCAGGAGAGGCTGCTCCGACCGGGAATGTCGGCGCTATGCGTGGCCGATGGCGAGGGGCGCAACAGCGTCTGGCTCGCCAAGCACGGCGTGCGCGTGGCCGCCTTCGACATCTCGCCGGTCGGGGTGGAGAAGGCACGGCGGCTCGCCAGAGAGGCGGGCGTCACGGTCGACTATTCCATCGCCGACATCAATGCGTGGAACTGGGACGGCGCACAGTACGATCTCGTGGCGGTGATCTTCATCCAGTTTCTCGCGCCCGCCGAGCGTGCCCGAGCGTTCGAAGGCATCGCCCGCGCGGTGACGCCCGGCGGCCTGCTCATCATGCAGGGCTACCGGCCGCGCCAGATCGAGTACGGCACCGGCGGCCCGCCGAATCCCGAGAACCTTTACACCGAAGCACTGCTGCGCGAGGCGTTCGGGGAGTTCGAGATCCTCCACCTGGTCGAGCATGACGACGTGCTGGACGAAGGTCCCCGGCACCGCGGCATGTCGGCGCTGATCGACCTCGTCGCGCGGAAGCCGGCGAAACCCTGACCCCGTACCAGGTGTCATACCAGGCCGACCCACGGCTGCAGCTGATTGATGTCCGACTGGCTTCCCGAACTTCGCGACGGTTACGATCGCGTGGCGATTCGCACCATCTGGGTGGCATTCGCGCTGTCGCTGCTCGTGCACCTCGCGGTGTTCTGGCCGTGGCTGCCGCGCGCGCACTTCCTGTCGCTCGAGAATCCCACGCGCGGCAACGCGAGCGGGCCGCTGACCGTGGAGCTCGCGCCTCGTCCATCGAGGGCGATCAGTC
>JBAVOG010000337.1:0-1997 GCA_049691875.1 Burkholderiales bacterium
GGCGCGGCATCACCAACTCGCGCTCGAACTACGACACCGCGGCGGCGATCGCCAAGAACGAAGCGCTCGTGAGCGCGCGCTTCCAGCTCTTCCGCGACGCGCTCGGGCGAACGAAGGCGCTGAACGGCAACCTCGACGTCTTCATCGAGCAGCTCGAGCGCGATTTCCGGCACGAGCAGTTCATCGAGCAGCTCGCCGACCTCGAGGAGGTCTGCAAGCGTAACGCCGAGGGACGATTCGGCACGGACACAGCGGGCGTGCAGGCCGCGCTCGGCGAGACCTTCAAGCGGCTGCGGGACGAAGCGCCCGAGCTCTTCGCCCCGGGCGCGAAGCGCAAGAGCGACTTCTTCCGCGACATCGCCGGGAGCCGTTACCTTGCGCTCGGCGAGGCAGTCGCGAAGGAAGCGGAGGTCCGCTACGACCACCTGCTCAACGTCTTCGACCGCTCGATCATCGAAGTCGAGAATCGCGTCTACGGCGACTCGATCCGCCATCACCTCCTGCACGCGCTCGACCGCGCGTTCATCGCGCTTCCGGACACGGCCAGCAAGCGCGAGAAGGTCAGCGCGCCCATTAAGGGGATTCTCGACACCGACATGGAGGAGACCTACATCGTGGGCACCGGCTACGGCCGCGCGCGCCTGCCGTTCTCCAAGGAGCACGTCCGGTCCGAGATCCTGTGCCATGGTCTCGGGGCGCACGTGATGTATCCGGGGACCGCGACGGTGCTCGACATCGGCGGCCAGGACACGAAGGCGATCCAGGTGGACAAGGCCGGCATCGTCGAGAGCTTCCAGATGAACGACCGCTGCGCGGCAGGGTGCGGGCGCTATCTCGGCTATATCGCCGACGAGATGAACCTCGGCCTGCACGAGCTCGGGCCGCTCGCGATGAAGGCCACCAAGACTATCAAGATCAACTCGACCTGCACGGTGTTCGCCGGCGCCGAGCTGCGCGACCGCCTGGCGATCGGCGACCGTCGCGAGGACATCATGGCGGGACTGCATCGCGCGATCATCCTGCGCGCGATGTCGATCCTCGCGCGCTCGGGCGGCATCCGCGACGAGTTCACGTTCACCGGCGGCGTGGCCAAGAACGAGGCGGCCGTGAAGGCGCTGAACGACCTCGTGACCGAGAACTACGGAAAGATGACTCTCAACATCAATCCCGACTCGATCTACACCGGGGCGCTCGGTGGCGCGACCTTCGCCTGGCGCGCGGTGGTCGAGGAAGGCAAGACCGCGGAGGCCCGGCAATGAACTCCATTCACACGGTAGGCATCGACATCGGCTCGGGCGTCGTGAAAACGACGCTCTTCAGGAGCACCGGCGATCAGCACGAGTGGCTCGCAAAGCGGGCCGAGCGGATCCGCCGCCGCGATCCGCTGGAGCTCGCGCAGCAGGGATACGAGGATGTGCTTGCCGACGCCAAGGTGGCGGCGAACGACGTCGCGTACATCGCGACGACCGGCGAGGGCGAGAACGTCAAGTTCGCGACGGGGCACTTCTACTCGATGACCACGCACGCCCGGGGCGGCGTGTTTCTCGACCCGGAAGCGCGCGCGGTGATGGACATCGGGGCCTTGAATGGACGTGCCATCCGCGTGGACGAGCGCGGCAAGGTTCTTGCATACAAGATGACGAGCCAGTGTGCATCCGGCTCGGGCCAGTTTCTCGAGAACATCGCGCGCTACTTGGGCGTGGCCGTCGAGGAGATCGGCCCGCTCTCGAAGACCTCGCAGGAGCCCGAGAAGGTGAGCTCGATCTGCGCGGTGCTCGCCGAGACCGATGTCATCAACATGGTCTCGCGGGGCATCGCGACCCCCGACATCCTGAAGGGGATCCATCTGTCGATGGCTTCGCGGGTCGTGAAGCTGCTCAAGGCCACGGGCATCACCGGGGGGCACGTGCTGCTGACCGGTGGCCTCGCCCTCGACACCGGCCTGCTGGCGGCGATCCAGGAAGAGATGGTGAACGAGAAGGTCAACCTGGATGCGG
>JBAVOG010000338.1:0-2783 GCA_049691875.1 Burkholderiales bacterium
CCGGAGCTGCGCGCCTCCGGCCGGGTGCGGCGCGCCGTCGAGAAGAACGTGCTCGAGCGCTTTCTCGATTGCGGCGACCCGCACCGGGGCTTCGCGCGCATCCGCTGCGCGGGGTGCGGTCACGACCTGCTGCTCGCTTTCTCCTGCAAGACGCGCTACTTCTGCCCCAGCTGCCACCAGAAGCGCGTCCTCGCCTGGCGTGACTGGGTCGAGCAGTTCGTGCTGCAGCCCGTGGCGCACCGGCAGTACGTCTTCACCGTGCCGCGGCTCTTGCGCCCGATGTTCGGCCGGCACCGGAGGTGGCTGGGCGAGCTTTGCCGCATCGCCGCGCGCTTGCTCGTGGATGCGTACGCCGCGGCGCTGCCCGGCGCCCGTGCGGGCCTGATCCTATTCATCCAGACCTTCGGGGATCTGGCGAACTTCAACCCGCACGTGCACGTGCTTGCCGCCGACGGGGCGTTTCTGCCGGACGGAACGTTCGTCGCGCTGCCGCCCGTTCCCGAGGAGCTTCTTGCCGAGGGCTTGCGGCGCGCGGTGCTCGGGGTTTTTGGCCCACAACGAAGCCATCTCGGAGGATCTGCGATCGAAACTTCTCCGCTGGCGCCATAGTGGGTTCTCCGTGCACCACCGGGTGCGGGTCCGCGCCGAGGACCCCGAGGGCAGAAAGAAGCTCGCCGGCTACATGCTGCGCGCGCCATTCGCGCTGGCGAAGATGACCTACGACGCCCAGAGCGGCACCGTCATCGACCGCTCGAAGATGCACGCGGGGCTCAAGCGCAACTTCCAGCTCATGCCCGGAGCCCAATGGCTAGCGCTGCTGTGCCGCCACATTCCGGATCGCTACGAGCACCTGGTGCGCTACCTCGGCTGGTACTCGAACCGCGCGCGTGGCGAACGGGCCAAGACCGGGAAAGCGCACGACGCGCCGAGTCCAAACGCGCCGAGCGCCGAACTGCTGAGCCAGTTCGCCTCACGCGCAAAGGCTGCCTGGGCGCGGCTGATCCGCAAGGTCTACGAAGCCGACCCGCTCGAGTGCCCCCAGTGCAAGGGCCCGATGCGTAGCATCGCCCTGATCGACGAGCCGCCCGTCGTGCGGCACATCCTCGAGCACCAGGGTCTGTGGGCGCCCGAAGCGAGTGAGCGATCCCCGCCGCTCGCGCCCCAGACTTGGCCGCCCGGCGCGGTCATTCCTCTCACCGACCATCCCGTCCCCGACATCGCATAGCCTCGCGCGAGGCCCGCGGCTCGCCCGCCGCAGGCCTCGCGCAAAGTCGGTTGTCGTTGCGCAGTGCCTGAATCCCGAATCCCGCCGCCCGAGGCAACCGACACTACCCATCAGGCCAACCCGCGCGCCTAATGCGCTCCGCATGAGCCCCCGCGCGGCCGAACACGGCGAGCCAGTGGGATTCAGCCGGATTTGATTTTCCTATCCGTGTCGGGCCGAGCGTACCGAGGTCCGCTGGTGCGTGCGTTCTTCGATAACCTGCTGCCCGACAACGACAAGATTCGTCAGCGCATCCAGACTCGCTATGGCACCTCGTCTGTCGACGCATTCGATCTTCTGGCGGAGGTCGGACGCGACTGCGTCGGTGCCATTCAACTCCTGCCCGAAAGCGCGCCGGCGCCCGACCTGAGGCAAATCGAGGGGGTCCCTCTCGTCGACGCGCAGGTTGGAGAAGTGTTGGCCGGAGTGTTCGCGCCCCCGCTAGGACAGCGGGCCGACGACGATTTCCGTATATCGCTTGCGGGCGCCCAGGAGAAGACCGCCATCCTGCTCCGCGAGGGTCGCTGGGAAAAACCGGTCGGCGCCACTCCAACCACGCACATCTTCAAGCTGCCGATTGGCAAGTCCAAGGCACAAGGCATCGACCTCACCACATCCGTCGAGAACGAATGGTTGTGCCACGAAGTGCTGATGGCGTTCGGCATTCCCGTCGCACGTTGCGAAATGGCGACGTTCGGCGCACAGCGCACGCTCATAGTCGAGCGGTTCGACCGTCGTCTGGCCACCGACGGAACGTGGATTGTCCGCTTACCGCAGGAAGATATTTGTCAGGCAACCGGGACTCCGCCGGGAGGGAAATACGAAGCCGATGGGGGGCCTGGTATCAAGGACATCATGAGTCTGTTGTTCGGCTCCCAAATCGCGCATGCCGACCGGCTGGATTTCTTTCGCACGCAGATTGTCTTCTGGCTCCTTTGCGCGATCGACGGACACGCGAAGAACTTCAGCCTTTTTATCGAGCCGCAAGGGCTGTATCGGTTGACGCCCCGCTACGACGTGATATCTGCCTATCCGGTGCTCGGTCACGGCATCGGCGAGCTCGCCGAGCAAAAAGTGAAGATGGCTATGGCGGTCTTCGGCGAGAACCGTCATTACCACTGGAGCGAAATCCGATTTCGTCACTGGCTCGAGTCCGCGGATGCGTGCGGGCTGGGTGTCGACGCGCGCGACCTGCTTGAAGAACTGATCGAGAGAACGCCTGGGGTTGCCAATAGCGTGCGCGAAAGATTGCCCGAAGACTTTCCGAGGGCAGTTGCCGAGCCGATTCTTGAGGGGTTGGTCGCGAGTGCGCAGAAGCTTCGCGACCAAGCGAACGCCGGCGAATGACCGACGCCACGATTCAGTGCGGGCGAATGTTTGGGAGGTCAGCTCGCGCGGTCGAGCCGCCGGTACTGTACCGCCTCGGCGACGTGCGCCGCACCGACTGCCTCGGCGCCGGCAAGATCGGCAATCGTTCGCGCGAGCCGCAGAACGCGATGGTACGCGCGTGCGGAGAGAT
>JBAVOG010000339.1:0-16464 GCA_049691875.1 Burkholderiales bacterium
CAACCAACGAGAACACTCCGCTCGCGGGCGATGTGTCGACCAATGACACCATCGGCCTGGACGGCGGAACCTACTCGCTCGTCATCGTGCCTACAAATGCTGCTGCCTTCACGTTCAACGCCAACGGGACCTTCAGCTACACGCCTACGGCCGGCTTCAACGGAACTGACGGCTTCGTCTACCTGATCACCGATTCGGATGGCGAAACCAGCCAGGCCACAGTCACCATCACGGTGAACCCGGTTGACGACCTTCCGGTCGGGGTTAACGACGCCTACACGACAAGCGAGGGTACTGCTCTGGTCGTCAATGCTACCGCTGGCGTGCTCGCCAACGACACGGGCCTCAGCGACGGTGGGATCACCTTGCTCGTGACCGCCGGGCCGGCCTTTGGCGCGGTGACGCTCAACAACGACGGCTCGTTCACCTACGCGCCGAATGCAAGCTACGTCGGCGCCGACTCGTTCACCTATCAGATCACCGACGCCGATGGAGATACCGCGATGGCGACGGTGAGCATCGCTGTCCGTGCTGTTGGCGCTTCTCCGATCGCCAATGAATTTATCGCACAAGTCATCGCGCCGCTAAGCGGACCGGGCAGTTTGACCCCACCGCCGTTCGGTCCTACTGGCGACAGGCTGATGAGTCCCGACGATTCCGCCGGCGACATAGTGCTACCCGGCGGGGACTCGTATTTCCAGCCGATCCCGCGCGCCAATTTCGGGTGGCTCATGCCCGGGTCGGTCTTGGAGGAGGGGAATGTGGATGAGCCGCCCCCCGTGTCGACGGAAGGACTGACGGTAAAGGCCGCTCCACCGACTGCCAATTTCGGCGGCGGAACGCTCGGCAGCCCGAATCTCGGCGTGCTGCGCCCGGAGCTCGAAACTGTGTCCGGTGACGCCGTCGTGAACAAGGCTGCCGCGCCAGAACCCGAGGCTATCGTGCGTGCTCCCGACAGCGATGGAGCGTCGTTGAAAGTCGTCCCGCAAGCGCCTGACGCAGGGATGGTGGCACGTCCACCGCTAGCGGAGGACGAATCGGGAAGCGTCATGCGCACCGCGTCTGAATGGGCTGCGGCGGCCCTGGCAGGGTTGGCGCTCCTCTGGGCCGCCCGCCGAGCAGGCCTCCTGTCGGCGGTGCTTCGTGCACTGCCCGGGGCGGGGCTGTTCGGGTTGATCCCACCCGTGCGCGACGAAGAAGAGGAAGAAGAGCAGGCCTCGGCTGACGAAACGCCGCGGCGCTGATCGCCGGCCCCTGGCGCTGCCTTCAGCGGCGCCCCTTCGCTCGTGCAATTTGGGGCATTCCCCTGCTGCCCGATCTTTCGATCGGCAATTCGCCGTCACGCGGGTGTCAGGAAGCCCTCAAAGGCGCCGCCGGCCGCACTACGCGGGTTCCCAGTTCGCGCCACTCCGCAATAAATCACGTGTGGGCCACACCCGCCCGCCCGCTTCCCCGCGGAATAGTTCACGGCTTGCCGTCGAAAGTCAGCTTGCCCTCGAATCGCCGCGCGCGCGCCGCGATGCATTGCGCCGAATCTCTGGGGTGACCGTGATAGTTTGTCCTTAAGAAACAAGACGGTAAGGGTACTCCTCAGAACGGACTGAATTTCGGCCCGCCCCCCCGCAAGGGCCGCGCCGAAATCACGAATTTTCCCTGTGCGATCGCGGCCATGCCCGATTCCGGCGCGCGAATTGCAGGCGTCTAGTCGGGTATCCCGATGACGTACGCTGAACGGACTCGTGCAGTGAAGCGGTCACTTACAAACAAGTCAAATCGCCTGACCCTGGAGGAGCTGGAGCCACGCCAGCTCCTCTCGGCCGACTTCGTCCCGTTGCCGGTCGAACCCGCCCCCCTAGCCAAGTCCGCGGTCCAGGAGGCGATCACATCGGTCTTCGCCGCCCAGCCCACCGACCCCGCCGCCCTTCTATCCAGTTCATACGAGCTCGTCTTCGTCGACCCGCGCGTCCCCGACTCCGCGCAGCTCCTCGCCGACTTCGCAGCGCAAAACGCCGACGGCTCGCGCCGCTTCGAGATCATCACCCTCGACCCTTCGCGCGACGGCATCGTGCAGGTCACTGAAGCGCTCGCCGATCGCATGCAGGTCGATGCGGTGCACTTCATCACCCACGGCTCAGACGCCGCGGTGCAGCTCGGCGGCTCGGTGCTCAACGCCAAGGCACTGGCGGCCAACGCCGAGGCCGTGGCCAGCTGGGGCCATGCTCTAAAACACAACGCGGATCTGCTCTTCTACGGCTGCGATCTTGCCTCGAGCGCCAGTGGCCGCGCGCTCATGGACTGGATCGCCGAGCTCACCCAAGCCGATGTGGCCGCCTCCACAGACAAGACCGGGGCGGCCGAGCAGAGCGGCAACTGGACCCTCGAGTATCAGCACGGACAGATCGATGCCGAGGTCGCGCTGTCTGCGGAGAAGCGAGCTACCTGGGATCACACACTTGCCCCATACTCAATTCCCTTTGCGGGCGGCACCGTCACCATCGATGGCAATGGCGCAGAGGCGGGATGGGCAAGTGCCGCAGCCAACGCGATCACGACCCAAGTCTTGGGCTCGACGATCAGCGGCCCTGCCGACCTGTCCGGAGCATGGAAGGCCCTGTGGGATAGCACCAATATCTACGTGCTGGTCGCCGTTTCTGACAACCAGCGCTGGAACGACAGCGGTGGTGGTGTGAATTTCTGGGCAGACGATAGTGTCGAGATCTATATCGACGCCACCAACAACAGCAAAGCGCTCTCGACATACGACGGCAACGATGCGCAGTTCTGGTTCCTGGTGGACGGCACGATAGGCATTGGCCCAGGGTCATCGTTATCAACCGCAGGCATCACGCGAGCCGTTGTCGACTCGGGCGCGGGCTACGTTGTCGAGACGGCGATCCCTTGGACAACGCTGGGCTATGCCAGTGCCCCGTCCGCGGGGCAGCTGATCGGCATCGACGTCATGATCCAAGATGATGACGACGGGGGCACCCGGGACGACAAGCTGTCCTGGAACTCGCCGAACGACCTAGCTTGGCAGAATCCAAGCCTGTTCGGAACGGGCGTCCTTGCCGCACCAATCAATACTGCCCCGACGATCACCTCAGACGGGGGCGGGGCCAGCGCCAGTGTGAACGCCGCGGAGAACCAGACCGCGGTCACCACCGTGAGCGCCACCGACCCGGACGTGCCCACCACCCTCACCTACTCGATCGCCGGCGGCGCCGATGCCGCGCGCTTCGCGATCGACGGCACCACCGGGGTGCTCACCTTCCTCGTCGCACCGGACTTTGAGACCCCGACCGATGCGGGCGCCAACAACGTCTACGACGTCTTCGTGCGCGCCTCCGACGGCGCCCTCTTTGACGATCAGGCGATCGCGGTCAGCGTCACCAACGTGAACGAAGCACCGGTCGCCGCCGACGACAGCTGCACCGTGGTCGAGGACGGGACCCTCACGGTCGGCTGGTGGAACAGCGATTGGACGCGCCGTAGCCAAATCACGTTCGACAATACCAACGTCGGCGGCTTCGCTCCGGCGGAAACGCTCATGGACTTCCCGGTTCTGGTCGTCCTGAACGCCTCGAACATTGATTATGCGTTCACTCAGGACGACGGCGGCGACCTCCGCTTCTTCGACTCCGACGGCACGCCGCTCGCGTACGAGATCGAACGCTGGGACGAGACCGGGAACTCCTACGTGTGGGTCAGAGTACCGCAGATCGATATCGGGGCCGCGGATTCGATCCTCATGTACTACGGGAACGCCGGCGCGGCCGACGGCCAGGATGCGAGCGCCGCCTGGGCGGGCACCGGATATCGGTCCGTCTATCACCTCAGCGACTCCGGCGCTGTGACGGGGGACGCGACGGCGACCAGCTACGGCGGCACACCGGTCAACGGCGCGTCAAGCGCCCAGCCGGGCCAGATCGGCCTCGCGTACGGATTCGACGGGGTCAACGACTACATCGATCTGGGCGCGAACCGCTCTTTCATCGACGGGGCGACGGCGGCGACCTTCTCGGCCTGGGTCAATCCCGACGACGTCACCAACCCCAACATCATCTTGAGCGCGAGCGTCGCCGGCGCACCCTCGTCCACCTCGCGCATGGCGATCGAACTGGACTCCGGGGGGGTCATAAAGTTCATCATCCGCTCGGATGACGGCATCGATACGACCGTTTTCACGACCACGGGGGTGACGGCAGGTGCCTGGCACTACGTGACCGGCGTCGTCGACCTCGCCACGGACGAGGTCACTGCCTACATCGACGGGACCGCCCGGGCACTCACCGGAGCCATCAACCTTCCCGCGTCTGCGTTTCCCAACACGCCTTCGGCAACATCGGCGATAGGCGCCAACGACGACGGCACTGGACCGTACTTCGACGGTCGGATCGACGAGGCCCGAATAGCGACCGTCGCGCGCAGCGCCGGCTGGATCCAAGCCGAGTACCGCGCGATGCTCAACCAGGCCGGTACCCAGTTCGTTTCCGTCGGAGCCGCCCAGTCTGCGCCGGCCTTGGGTGGGGTACTCGATAACGACACCGATGCGGAGGGCGCCGCCCTGTCTGCCGCCCTGGTGAGTGGACCCGCGAATGGTTCCGTCACCTTCCTGCCGAACGGAACGTTCGTCTATACGCCCGACCCAGACTTCAATGGCATCGACAACTTCCAGTATCGCGCCAACGATGGCACGGTCGACTCGAACGTCGCTACGGTGACCATCACCGTCACCCCGGTGAACGACCCCCCGCTCATCACCAGCGACGGCGGCGGGGCCAGCGCCAGCGTGAACGCCGCGGAGAACCAGACCGCGGTTACCACCGTGAGCGCCACCGACCCGGACGTGCCCACCACCCTCACCTACTCGATCTCCGGCGGTGCCGATCAAGGCCTGTTCTCGATCGTCGCCGGCACCGGCGTGCTCACCTTCAACGCCGCACCCGATTTCGAGACCTTCACCGATGCCAACTCCGATGGCGTCTACGAGGTCGAGGTCACTGTCAGCGACGGCCTGGGCGGCACCGACCTGCAGCTGATGAGCGTCACCGTCACCGACGCCAACGACGACCCCACCGCGCTCGACGACAGCGGCGCGGCCTTCACCACCAATGAGGACAGCGCCTTCACCACCGGTAACGTGCTCGCCAACGACACCGATCTCGATATTGGTGACGTGCTCGCGGTCTCGGTCCTGGATACCACCGTCGCCCTAGGCCTGGTGACCGACAACGGCGACGGCACGTTCAACTACAATCCCAACGGCGCTTTCAACTACCTAGCCGTGGGCGAGAGCACCACCGACACCTTCAGCTACACCGTGAGCGACGGCAACGGCGGCACCGCTACAGCCACCGTCACGCTTACCATCACCGGCACCGACGATCTGCCGGTGGCGGTAGCCGACACCGACACCATCGCCGAGGATGCGGTCTCGGTGGCGGGCAACGTGCGCACCAACGACACGCTGGGCGACGGCACCGCCGCGCTGAACGTGACCACGCTCAACGGCAGCGCCACCGGCAGCTACGGCACCATCGCGCTGGGCGCCGACGGCAGCTACACCTACACGCTGGATAACACCAACCCGGCGGTGCAGCAGCTCGCCCCGGGCGACACCCTCACCGAGACCTTCAACTACACCCTCACCGACAAGGACAGCGACACCTCCAGCGCCAACCTGGTGATCACCATCACCGGTGTGAACGACGCTGCCGTCCTCACGACCTCCGGTGGAACCCTTGCATACACCGAAAATGGCACATTCACCTCGGTCGACCCGGCGGTCACCGTCGCGGACATCGACAATCCCACCCTCGCCAGTGCCACCGTGCAAATCACCGGCGGCTACGTCCCGGGCGAGGATTTGCTCACCTTTACCTCTGCGGGCGGGATCACCGGTGTCTGGGACAGCGCAAGCGGCACCCTCACACTGACTGGACCCGCCACCGTCGCCACCTGGCAGAGCGTGCTGCAGTCGGTGGCCTATCAGAATACGAGCGACAACCCGAGCGCCGCACCGCGCACCGCCACTCTGATCGTCAACGACGGAACGGCAAATTCCGCGCCCGCATTCCGCACGATCAACGTCACACCGGTCAACGATGCGCCGAGCATCACCACGAATAGCCTCGCCCTCAACGACGGCGCCACGGTCACGCTTAGCCTCGCCAACCTCGGGTCGGCCGATCCGGACAATGTCTTGGGCGGGCTCGCCTACACCGTCTTCGGAATCGTCAACGGGCAGTTCGAACTCACAAGTGCTCCGGGAACTGCGGTCACCACGTTTACCCAGGCCGATGTCGCTGCGGGACTCGTGGTGTTCGTGCATGCGGGCAACAACCTCGCCCCGGCCTATACGATTCACGTGAGCGACGGCGCGCTGCTCTCGGCGCCGAGTGCAGCGGTAGTCGCATTCACCCCCAACGGCGGACCGGGCATCACCGCGCCGGTCGGCGGCGGAGGAAGCGGAGGATCGGTGACCCCGCCGAGCGAGCCCCCCACGACCACCAGCACACCGACGATCGGTGGTGACGACACGACACCGCTCGACGTGCCCGCGTCGGTCTCGCGTGGCGGCGGCGAAGAGGCGCCGATAGAGGCACCCGTCCCTGCACCCATTGCGCCGGTGCGCGTCGCGGCCGCCGAACTAGAGAAGCCGGTGGTCGAGCCCGAGGCGATGGTACTCCAATCGAGCACGCCAACCTTCACCCCTACGACGCAAGTGTTCGCGCCCGAATTCGCCCAGACGCAACGGGCAGAAATCACCGTCGAACTCGGTACGATCTCTTTGCCCGAGCCCGACGGGGATCGCCTGATCAAGCTCGATCTCGATTCGATCCGCATGACCAGCCTCGCCCTCTCGGTGGGCGCCATCTGGTGGGCGACCCGGGCCACCGGCCTGATCGCCAGCCTGCTCTCCAGCTTGCCGGCGTGGCGCAACTTCGACCCGTTGCCGGTGCTCGGCCGCGACGAATTCCACGGCGAGGATGACTTGGGTGACACGGACGAAGAGCAGGAATCCGACGAGGAAGCCGAGGAAGAAGCGCTCGTGAGCCAGCGATTCTCCAACGAGGAGTCCCAGCCCATCGAACTCGACGAGCTGAAGCGGGCCCGGAAGCACTAAGCAATCCCCTCCTTCTCAAGGAGGGGTGGACGCGTAGCGGACGGGGTGGTTGGTTTGGACGCTGATAGAAGCCCAAACCACCCGCCGCCCTGCGGGCGGACCCCGCCCGGCCCGAGGCGGGAACGCCTCGAGCGCTCGCCGGCTCGAACGTGCGCAGGCACGTTCTTCGAATCCCCGGCTTGCCCTTGAAAAGGAGGGGAAGGAACTGGGAAGCCCCCAGACACCGCAAGAACTGTCTCGAAAATGCCTCTTCCTGGCGAAATGACACCGGCTCCGCCCCCCACGTGATGAAATCCTCCCGGACAGCCCACGGATACTGGTAGATTTCGATTAAGAAACAGTAGACTACATTGCGTTCTTGAGAAGTGTCATGACGTTGCACCGAACGCGTCGGCACCGGGCGACGAAAGCGCGCGCCAAAACGTGCGCAATTCGCGATTTCTACCCGTGCAGTCGATGCTACGGCGGCACCTCGGTCCAGGACTTGCTGGAGTACTCCCGGGTCAAATTGTTGAATCGCGCGACGTTAAGAGAATGCGATCATGAATAGAGTTCGGACAATCGGTCGTATCGCCCTGGGGCTGGTCTCGCTGACGATCCTGCTGGTGCTGATACTGGACTTCGCATTCGGACTTATGCCCGACGAAGTGCAGAACGCGCGGCGGATTCGGGAGCGCATCGCAGCCAGCCTCGCGGTCCAGCTCACTTCCCTCGTGGAAGCGGACGATCAGCGCACGATCCAGCGCACCGTCGACACTGCCGTGACCAAAGGTGGCGAGATACTGTCGGTCGGCGTGCGCCGGGCGAACGGCGAGCTGCTCGTGAAGAGCGGCGAACACGAGAAACACTGGGTACCGGTGGCGGACGGCAAGTCCACGCTGACCCACGTCGCAGTGCCGGTCTACGCAGGCAAGGACCGCTGGGGCGTCGTCGAGATGGCCTTCAAGCCGGTCGGGCCGCAATCCGCGCTCGAGTGGCTGGTGCACCCGACGGTCCTCCTCATCATGGCGCTGTCGTTCGGCGGATTCATCTTCTATTACTTCTACCTGCGCAAGGTGTTGCAGCACCTCGATCCGACCGCGGTGATTCCCGACCGCGTGCGCATGGCGTTCGACACGCTTGCGGAGGGTGTGCTGGTCGTGGATACGAAGGGCCGCATCAACATGGCCAACAGTGCGTTCCGGCACCTGCATCCCCAGGCTGCGACCGGGCTGCTGGGCCAGAACGTGGCGACCCTCGACTGGCTCAAGGCGAGCCTTCCTTCGGATCCCGCGGATCATCCCTGGAACCAGGCCATGGAATCGCGCGAGCCGGTGCTCGGCACCGTCATCGAAATTCCCCAGGGCGGCAAATCCCGCAAGGCGGTGATGAACTGCTCGCCGATCGTCGACAACATCGGCCGTTCACGCGGCTGTCTCGCCACGTTCGACGACGTCACCGAGCTCGAAGAAAAGAACGCAGCGCTGCAGAAGGCGCTCAACGAACTGGAATCGTCGCGCGAGAAGATCGAGGAGCAGAACAAGGAGCTCGCGATCATGGCCGCACGCGACTCGCTCACCGGTTGCCTCAACCGCCGCGCGTTCTTCGCGGAGATGGATCAGATCTACGCGAGCGCGGTCACCGAGGATCTCGAGCTCTGCGTGATCATGGTCGACATCGACCACTTCAAGTCGATCAACGACCGATTCGGACACGCCGTCGGCGACGAAGCCATCAAGCAGATGGCGCGCATCCTTGCCTCGTCGATTCGTGGACACGACCTGCTCTGCCGCTACGGCGGCGAGGAATTCGTGATCGCGCTGCCGAACACCACGGTCGAGAAATCCACCGAGATCGCCAAGCGCATCCGGCGCCGCGTCGAGAGCGAAGCCGGACCAGGCATCCGTGGGGTCGAAGGGTTGACGATGACCGCGAGCTTCGGCGTGTCGACGATTCGATTCGGCTGCACCGAGCTCGCCGAGCTCGTGGATCAGGCCGACCAGGCCCTGTACGCCGCCAAGAAGTCTGGCCGCAACCGCGCGCTGCGCTGGGACGAGCTCGAGCCCGAAGCGCAGGCCGTGGCCGTCGCGCGCTAGGCAGACCTCTTTCCCCTCCTTTCCAAGGAGCGGCCCGCCCACAGGGCGGGGGGGTGGTTAGGGCTTCGATCAGCGCATACATCACTCCCGCATAGGCTCTGAAACACCACCCCGGTTGCTTCGCAGCCACCCCTCCTCGGAGCGGAGGGGAATCGCGTTCGCGCAGTACCATCCTAGCCCATGCCTCCGCGCACCCGCTGGCCCGCCGTTTCGGTAGGCATCGCCTCCGGCGTCGTCGCCGCGACCTTTGTCGGAAAGCTCCCTGGCGCACTTCCCGCCCTCAGCGGGCAGTTCGATCTGTCGCTCGTGGCTGCCGGGTGGGTGGTCTCCATGTTCAATGCCCTGGCGGTGTTGACCGCCGTCTTTTTCGGATTCATTGCTGACCGCGCGGGCGCATTGCGCAGTTGCCTCGCAGGGCTCGCGGCGCTTGCTCTGGGTGGCGCCGCAGGAGCACTCGCCACGTCGACCGAAATGCTGCTCGCTTCGCGCTTCGTCGAGGGCGCCGGATTCATCGCCGTGGGCGTCTCCGCGCCGGCGCTGATCGTCTCTGCCGCGGTCGGCCGGGATCGCGTGCTCGCGCTCGGGATCTGGAGCGCCTACTTGCCGTTCGGGTTCGCCGCGATGCTGCTCGTCACGCCGTTCGTACTCGCCGCCGCCGGCTGGCGGGGCCTGTGGTGGATGAGCGTCGCGGGCGCCCTTGTCACGCTCGTTTCGCTCTGGAACATGCGCGACGAATTCCCCCTGCCGCCTCCGCGCGCCTCACGCACGCTGCGCAGCATCGCACAGGCGTTGCGCCAACCTGGGCCGTGGTGGTGCGCGCTGGCCATGTGCCTGTACACGTTTCAGTGGACGGCGGTGATGGTATGGCTGCCGACCTTCCTGGTGAAGGAGCGCGAGCTCACCCTGCTCGCGGCCTCCTCGCTCACGACGCTCGTGGTCGGTGTCAATGTTCCCGGAATCCTGTTCGGCACATGGTTGCTCCAGCGGAACGTCCCGCGCGGCACGCTGATCAGCGTCGCAGCATTGCTGATGGGTGCATGCGGCGTGGCCCTCTTCGCCGCCGGGTTGCCCGACGGCGCGCGCTTCGCGGCCTGTCTGATCCTCTCGTTCTGCGGCGGAATGACGCCTCCCGCCGTGCTCTCGTCGTCGCAGCACTACGCACGTACGCCTGACCAGATATCGAGCCTCCAGGGCGTCATCGTGCAGCTTTCGAATCTTGGCCAGTTCGTCGGTCCGCCCGCCTTCGCGTTCGTGGTCTCGGCAACCGGTGGCTGGAGTGCGACCGCATACCTGCTGGTTGCCGCCGCCGCAGGAGCGCTCGTGGCGGGCCAGCTCGTCCGCCGCGCCGAGCAATCAGGGCTGGGGCCCGAATACCCTGGCAAGCGACTCCCATGACGAATCGATGAAGGTCCCGCTTTTGGGGAGCTGACCGCCCTGCACCACCTGGCTTCCCAGCGGGAACGTCTGCGACGAAGCAAGTGCGCCACCGTGATCGTTCACACCGAGCATCATTCGCGAGCGTGGCCCGCGCGCGATCTCGAACTGGGCGGCGGGAAATCCGCCGTGCTCGGGTCCTTCGGCCACGTTCTCTTCGTCGGGCGGATTCCAGTAGCCCACGAACATCACCCGACCGTCGTCGAGCCGCACGAAGTAGCATCGTTCGCGGTTCACGGGACCGATCGCGCGAATCACATGTGTTGCACGGTATTGCTCGACCTCCGCGACGCCACGTGCGAGATCCGCGCGCAACAGCTCCTGGCGCGGCGCGAGCTCCCGGCACTTGCGGCGATAGTCACGGATCGCGATGCCGGCCCAGAACGCAAACACCGCCGCTACGCCCAGCAAGAGCAAGTCCTTCGCCGGCCAGGACGCGAAGTCCACTCGTGCCAACGCGAGTGGCACACCCAGCAGCAGGAAGCCGGCAAGCAGCGTAAGCAATGCGCGCCCCATCGAAGGCGCGAGAAAGGTGCCGAACGAGAGCGCGAACGCCGCGTGCAGCGCTAGCGTCGAGCGTTCGGAATCAGTCAGAGGACGTGTCAGCGGGCGGGTCATCGATCTGCGTGGGCCCCATCGTTTGGATGGTAGCCGGCGCTCGCCCGCGCCGAGGACAAGCCACCAGCGCGCGCGGACATGCGGCCGGAGATGCTGCACAAGTACCGGCACAAGTACCGCGGGAAGGCGCGCCGGTCTGCTATACTTGCGTCCAGCTTTTCGGTGCCCGTGATCCGGTCGGGCTCAAAGCAATCGCGGTTTTCGGTCTTTTCCGAGACTTCCCCCGATTTCCTTCATTGTAGTCGCGACTGCCTGAACCGGTTCGGCGGCCCAGTTCCATGTGGCCACCGCAGGTTGAGCAGAGGCGACGGCACCCGCCGTACGTTTCCTGGCCCTCGGTGCGCCCTGCGCGCCGAAGCGAGAGGAGTATTGCTTGAATCAACAGACTTTCGACACTCTCGGCCTGGTGGCCGAGCTGGTCCGCGCCGTGCAAGACGAAGGGTACACCGTGCCCACTCCCGTCCAGGCGCAGGCCATTCCATTCATCCTTGCCGGTCGCGACGTTCTCGCGGGCGCGCAGACCGGCACCGGCAAGACTGCCGGCTTCACGTTGCCCATGCTGCAACGACTCGCCGCCCACACCCATCACGGCGGGCGGCACGCAGTGCGCGCACTCGTCGTGACGCCCACCCGCGAGCTCGCCGCGCAGATCGAGGAGAGCATCCGTACCTACGGGAAGTACATGTCCCTGCGCTCGGCGCTCGTGTTCGGCGGCGTGGGCATGCAGCCGCAGGTCGACGCGCTGCGTCGTGGCGTGGACATTCTCGTCGCGACGCCTGGACGCCTGCTCGACCACGTCGGGCAGAAGACGGTGAATCTGTCGCACATCGAGATCCTCGTCCTCGACGAGGCGGACCGCATGCTCGACATGGGTTTCATCCATGACATCCGCAAGATCCTCGCGCTCCTGCCGAAGAAGCGGCAGAACCTGCTCTTTTCGGCAACCTACACCGACGAGATCCGAACGCTCGCCGGCGGACTGCTGCACGATCCGGCCTATGTGCAGGTCGCGCCACGCAACGCCGAGTCGGAGCTCGTGGCGCAACGCGTCCACCCCGTCGATCAGGCCCGCAAGCGTGCACTGCTCGCGCACCTCGTGAGCTCGGGGGACTGGCGTCAGGTACTGGTCTTCACGCGCACCAAGCACGGCGCGAATCGCCTGGCCGAGCAGCTCAGCAAGGACGGCATCGAGTCCGCGGCCATCCACGGCAACAAGAGCCAGGGCGCCCGCACCCGCGCACTCGCAAACTTCAAGTCCGGAGAGCTGCGCGTGCTCGTCGCCACCGACCTCGCTGCACGAGGCCTGGACATCGAGGAGCTGCCGCACGTCGTGAACTACGAGCTGCCCAACGTTCCCGAACAGTACGTCCATCGGATCGGCCGCACCGGCCGAGCGGGCGTGACCGGCGAGGCGATCTCGCTCGTCTCGCCCGACGAGCATGCATTTCTCGCCGACATCGAGAAACTCATGAAGCGCAAGGTCGAGCGCACGACCGTGCCGGGATTCGAACCGGGCAGTGCGCCATCGAGCGCAGAGCAGGCGAACCGGGAGCCGTCGCGCCGGGAACCCGCGCGCCGGGAGCATCCACGGAGGGAACAGCCGAGGCGCTCGCCGCGTCCGTCGCCGCAGCGAGGTCAACCCGGACGTTCCGGCTCGCAGCAGCGTCCGTCGCGGCAATCCGGTCGACCCGCAGCGGCCGGATCCCAGCAGCGACCCCCTGCGCGCACGAACGCCGATGCGCACAATGCTGCGCATCGCAATGCGAACCCCGATGCAGGCGCCGAGGCGCCGCAGCCAAAGTCGAATGACAACGCCCGTTTTCCGTCATCGGGCGCGGTCTACGGCAACGGCGCCCGATCGGGACAGCAGGAGAATCGCCGCGAGCGGCACGGCAGCGCGCGCGAGGTGCCCGCGCTGCTCGGCGGCGCTACCCGTCGCAACGGGTAGCGGTCGCGATCCGTCTTCAGTGCGACTCGTACTCGGCGACCTCGACGAGGTTGCCGTCGGGGTCTCGGAAATAGACGGAGCGCATCCTTCCGAGCGCGCCGGTGCGCGGCACCGGCCCCGCCTCGATGGGAATCGCCTCCGCCTGCAGATGCGCCAGAATTTCTGCGAGCGGGCGCGTGGCAATCAGGCAGAAATCTCCCGCACCTAACGTCGGTGTGCGTGCCTTGGTCGGCGTTTCGGTGGCTGCGTCGTGCAGATTAATCTTCTGATCGCCGAATCGCAGTGCGTGGCGGGGTTGCCCGTCCGGGCCGCGGAAGAACTCGCGCTCGAGACCGAGTGCGCGCTCGTAGAAGCGCGTGGTTGCCTCGATGTCGCGCACCGTAAGGACGATGTGATCGATGCGGCCGACGAGCGGGGATGCAGGCACGGCCCGGTCGATCAGGGGTGCGCGCCGAATCCGGCAGCCGCGGCCAGCGATCCCGGCACGCGCAGTTCCATGCTCAATGCTGCTGCCGCACGTTCGTCGAAACCCTTCTCCGGCTCGGTGGGAATGACCTTCACGCCTTCCGGGTACTGCGCCCGATTGTCGTCGATGATCACCCACGGCGCGTCCGATGCGCCGTGGCGCTTCAGATAGCCGAGCACTTCGCTCAACCGATAGTGCTTGACGAGCCCGGGCGCCTCGGGCGTCACGCCGACGATCCGTGGCCCGATGTCCGGGGAAAACATCTTCCGTATCGAATCGAGCGAGAGCCCGAGCCGCCAGATCGACGCGATGACGACACGCGCGTGCGGGTGCTCGCGCAACACATTCTCGAATTGTTCGCGACAGTCCGCGTCGAACTTAAACGGTTTCGAGCTGAGCCGGCGCATGACGCCGTCGAAATCCAGGAATACATACACGCGCGGTTCGCTGTCCTGGTTGGTTGTCATTCGGTAGTTCTGCTCGGGCTCGCGCGTGGCGGGTCAGTCTAAACCAAAGTCTTATTGTTGCGGGCTTGGGCCTGATCCGAATCCCGGTGCGGAATGTGCCGTAATTTGGAAGGCGCAAATAATAGTCCGTTCAAATCTTGCGCGAAATTACCGGACCGTCGACCCCCGGAAAAGGTGATATTCACATTTGCGGTCAGTGGCACGGGTCGAGCGTGAAGCATTTCGCATGATCTCCTGTCCGCTATTCCGGCTGTCCGGACTTCGACGCCGCGCGCATTGGCGGTGTTCCGACAGTGGCGTGCCACCCTTCAGCCTGCAGGTTTCGTGCCGATTTTCGCCGCCGGCCACAACCGTCGCAGCGCGGACTGGAATTCCCACGGGTCGGCCGGCGTCACCACGACCTTGCGCTTGGGAAGATCCAGCACGACCGCCCTGACCGGGTCGGTAGCGAACGCTCGGTATCGTCCCAGCTTCCGGTTGCTGAAGAGACCTGCGATGCAGAAGAACCCGCTGTTGCCGAACAGGCGCGTCGACTTCTCGGTTGCCTCGTGGTCAACCCACGCCGCGCGCAATTCATCGAGCGGAATGCGGTCCGCCCATATCAGACGCTCGACGTGCAATCCGTCCGCGTCGAGGCGGTAGCCGCGGATGACGAACAGCGCCCCAAGCGCAATCAGCACGCACCCGACGATCGCTGCGATTCCCGGCACCAGCAGCCCTTTCTCCGGCTGCACGGCATACATCGCGAACGGCATCCCGAGCAGAATCAGACTCACCAGCGCGGTCGCGGAGCGCAGTCGCAGTGCCCAGGGCGCATCGAAACGATCCATGCGCCGATTCTGGCGCAAAGGCGCCCGGTGCGCCGCGGGCTGTGCAGCAACGACTGACCGGTGATCGAGTAGCATTCACGTGAACCCACCCGTTCAAGACGGTTCATGGCCCATCTCGTCGCCGCATTCGGCACATCGCACAGCCCCGCGCTCAACAGTCCGGCCGAGGATTTTGCCAAGCACGCCGAGCGCGATGCGGCCTATCCCAATCACCTGGACTTGTCGGGAAATCCGACAACCTTCGCCGATCTGGTCGCCAGTGCGAGCCCCGCGATTGCCGCAGAGATCACGCCACCGCGTATCGCTGCGCGCGTGGCCGCATGTGCGCGGCACATCGCCCGGCTCGCCGACGCCATCGCGGCGGCCCGGCTCGACGCACTCGTGATCATCGGCGACGACCAGCGCGAGCAGTATCGGGACGAGAACCTTCCTGCCTTCCTGGTCTACTGGGGCGAGCGGATCACCAACACGGTCTCCGATCTTCCCGACTCGGCACCCGAGTACTGGAAGCGCGCCCGCGCCCACTACCACGAGCCGGACGGACCGCGCGACTATCCGGTTGCGGCCGCCCTCGGCAGGCACATCATCGAGACGCTGACCGAGCGCGAGTTCGATGTTGCCCACGCGCGCACGCTG
Organism: Burkholderiales bacterium; assembly: GCA_049691875.1. Lineage (GTDB taxonomy): Bacteria > Pseudomonadota > Gammaproteobacteria > Burkholderiales > SG8-39 > JAABRB01. The sequence goes on from JBAVOG010000339.1 coordinate 15,601, forward strand.
GCGCGCCCGCGCGGCGAGGGACACGCGTTCGGCTTCGTCCACCGGCGCCTCATGCGCGACACCGTGATTCCCATCGTGCCGATCGCGGTCAATACCTACTATCCGCCCAATCAGCCTCGTCCGGGTCGCTGCTTTCGCCTGGGGCAGGCCCTTCGGGCCGCGATCGAGAGCTGCCCCGACGATCAGCGAGTCGGCATCATCGCCTCGGGCGGACTGAGCCATTTCACGGTGAACGAGGCGCTCGACCGAGGCGTGCTGGACGCGTGCCGCGCGGGCGACGGCGCACGCCTGGCGGCGACGCCGACCAAGCAGCTCAACTCCGGCAATTCGGAGATCCGCAACTGGATCGTGACCGCCGGCGCTGCCGAAGGCTTGATCACGCGCTGGCAGGAATACGAGCCCTTCTACCGCACGCCGGCCGGCACAGGATGCGCGATGGCATTCGCCGAATGGGCCTGAACGCGCCGCACGCGTGCGACTCCCTCCTGTAACAAAAATTCACAATGTGGCTGCGCCATACCGTTGACACAAAAGTTCACGATCGCACCATGTCAATGTCATCTGATTCGCGGATACACTCGTTATACGTTGAGAAGCGGCGCGCACGAGCGTGTCGTCTTCACCCGACATCGTGGAACGCGACATGGCAAGCTACGGTTACGACGACGAGTCCTGCCCAAGCGAGTGGGCCGAGTACAACGTCGTGCCCGAGCTCATCGCGCAGCCGGCGGTGCTCACCCCATTCGCCCGCCACGCGATCGTCGCGCTCGCACGCAAGAACCCCGACACCAGCAGGACCGCGCCGGATCGCAAGCTCCAGGGCGTGCCGCTCGACGCGCTGGAAGCGCCGGGCTGGCCCCCGGC
>JBAVOG010000340.1:0-2209 GCA_049691875.1 Burkholderiales bacterium
GCGCAACCAGCGAGCCCCGCGCTTTATCGCCCATGCCTCATAGCTCGCATAAACCTCCAACGCGAACCCGCTGCCATGTCGCGCCGTTTCGATGATGAAGAAGCCGAGGTGGACGACTCCACTCGCCATAAGGTCCGTCGCCGCCGCGACCTCGCCAACGATGTCCCCATTGGCGCGATCCCGGATCACCCACATCGGCAGGTCGCTGTACGTCATGTCTTCGGGCGGCCGCGCGTCAAAGCCGTCCTCAGCCTCGCCCGGAACAGGCGCGTGGCCATACGTCAGGTGCCAGTATTCGGGATTCGCCTCGTAGAACGCCTGAAGCTCTGCAGCAATCGCGCGATCCGCCGCGACCGCGGTCCACGCCGCGTCCGCACGCAACGGCCTCAACGCAGCTCCAGCGCCATTTCCAGTTCGCCGTCTTCCTCGCGCCCGGTGTAACCGAAACCCAGCGACGAATAAAAACGCCCGAGGCGCTCCGCATGCTTCACATGCGACACCATCAAGCGCCTGGCGCCCGTTCGGCGACGCAGATGCTCCGAAAGGAGACCCACGGTCGCGCGGCCAAAGCCCCGAGCCTGAAAGCGCTGGTCGATCATCAGTCGCCAAAGGAAGAACTCGTGTTCTTCAGGCGCCTCGGCCAGGGTCGGGTCGTAGAGCATCACGAAGCCGACCAGTTCATTGCCGTCATAGACAGCGCGGAACCAGGCTTCAGGCGTGAAATGCGCCTGCGCCATCGAGACGGCGTTCGGCGCGACCTGCCTGCCCGCGTCACCCGCATCGAGCTTGCAGACGGCGACCACTGTCGCACGCGTCACCTCCCGGAGTTCAACCTGCATAGGGGTTGGGAAAGTCGCTTCGGGCTTGCGATAATCGCACGCTTTGCCCAGTGCCGGAACGGGATCCTCCAATGGCCCTCAAATGCGGAATCGTCGGTTTGCCCAACGTCGGCAAGTCGACCCTCTTCAATGCCCTGACCAAGGCGGGAATCTCTGCCGAGAATTATCCGTTCTGCACGATCGAGCCTAACGTCGGCATTGTCGAGGTGCCGGACCCGCGGCTCGCCGCGCTCGCCGGGATCGCCCGGCCCGAGAAGGTGCTTCCGGCGGCGGTGGAGTTCGTCGACATTGCCGGTCTGGTCGCCGGCGCCAGCAAGGGCGAAGGCCTCGGAAACCAGTTCCTCGCCAACATCCGCGAGTGCGATGCAATCACACACATCGTGCGCTGCTTCGACGACCCAAACATCGTGCACGTGTCGGGCAAGGTCGACCCCGTCTCCGACATCGAGGTCATCAATACCGAGCTCGCTCTGGCCGACCTGCAAACAGTCGACAAGCAACTGGCGCGCTACAGCAAGGTCGCGAAGTCCGGCGGCGACAAGGAGGCAAAGCGACTGGTCGAGGTGCTCGAGAAGCTCCAGCCGGCACTGAACCAGGGCCAGCCAGTGCGCAGCCTGGACCTGTATCCGGAAGAGCGCGTGATACTGAAGCCGCTGTTCCTGCTCACCGCGAAACCGACGATGTACGTGGCCAATGTGGAGGAGCACGGCTTCGAGGACAATCCACTGCTTGATGCCGTGCGCGGGTTCGCAGCCACCGAGGGAGCACCGGTGGTGGCGGTCTGTGCCAAGGTCGAGGCAGAGATTGCCGATCTTTCGGATGATGACAAGGCGGTGTTCCTCGAAGACATGGGCATGCACGAACCGGGGCTGAATCGCGTAATCCGTGCGGGCTACGAGCTGCTAGGGCTTCTGACCTACTTCACCGCAGGACCCAAGGAGGTCCGCGCGTGGACCGTGTCGACCGGCGCCACGGCGCCACAGGCCGCTGGCGTAATCCACACCGACTTCGAGAAGGGCTTCATCCGCGCTGAGACGATTGCCTACGACGACTACGTGAGGTTCAAGGGCGAAGCCGGCGCCAGAGAAGCCGGCAGGATGCGGCTGGAGGGCAAGGACTACGTCGTCCATGATGGCGACGTCATGCACTTCCGCTTCAACGTGTGAACTGTCATGCAAGCCACCATCGATCAGCTTTTCGTCTACCCGGTCAAGGGTTGTCGCGGGGTTGCGGTCGAACGCGCAACGTTGGCCGTCACCGGACTCGAGATCGACGGCATCGGCGACCGCGAGTGGGTCGTCGTCGGCGAGGACGGGGAGTTCCTGAGCCAGCGCGAGCTGCCTCAAATGGCGTTGATCGAGACGCGGCTC
>JBAVOG010000341.1:0-3185 GCA_049691875.1 Burkholderiales bacterium
TCGTTCATCGAGTGGTTCGCCGAGGAGGCAAAGCGCGTTTATGGCGATACGATCCCCGGGCACCAGCCCGACAAGCGCATCGTCGTGCTCAAGGAGCCGGTGGGCGTCTGCGCCGCCATCACGCCGTGGAATTTTCCGAACGCGATGATCACGCGCAAGGCCGGCCCCGCGCTCGCCGCGGGATGCACGATGGTGGTCAAGCCCGCCACCGCGACCCCGTTCTCGGCGCTTGCCATCGCCGAGCTCGCCGAGCGTGCGGGCGTGCCGAAAGGCGTGTTCAGCGTCGTGACCGGTAGTGCTTCGGCAATCGGCAGCGAGATGACCGGGAATCCGCTGGTGCGCAAGATCACCTTCACCGGCTCCACCGAGATCGGCAAGATCCTGATGGAGCAGAGCGCCAGGACCGTCAAGAAGGCATCGATGGAGCTCGGCGGAAACGCGCCGTTCATCGTGTTCGACGACGCGGATCTCGACGCGGCGGCCGACGGCGCCATCGCGTCGAAGTACCGCAACGCGGGCCAGACCTGCGTGTGCGCGAACCGTCTGCTCGTTCAGGACAAGGTCTACGACGCGTTCGCCAAGAAGCTTTCCGAGCGCGTGGCCAAGCTCAAGGTGGGCAACGGCATGGAGGCCGGCGTCACGACCGGACCGCTGATCGACGCGGCCGCCGTGGCGAAAGTCGAAGAGCACATCGATGACGCCGTGCAGAAGGGCGCCAAGGTGCTCACCGGAGGCAAGCGCCACTCGCTCGGCGGACTCTTCTTCGAGCCGACGATCCTCGCCAATGTCACGCCGGAAATGAAAGTTGCCCGCGAAGAGACTTTCGGGCCGGTGGCGCCGCTCTTCCGGTTCAAGGAGGAGGCGGACGCGATTCGCATGGCGAACGACACGGAGTTCGGCCTGGCTGCGTATTTCTACGCGCGCGACATGGGCCGCGTCTGGCGCGTGTCCGAAGGCCTGGAATACGGAATTGTCGGCATGAATACCGGGCTCATCTCGACCGAGGTCGCGCCGTTCGGCGGCATGAAGGAGTCGGGGATCGGTCGCGAAGGCTCCATGTACGGTATCGAGGAATTTCTCGAGATCAAGTACGTGTGCATGAGCATCTGACGGGAAGAACCCGCCCGCGATGCTCGGCAGTCTCTTCAGGGACTTGAAGACCCGGCGCAAGCGGGCGGACCAGCCGCCGGTCCCGGCGATTCGCCCGGACACGCCGGCAGTTCTCAACGTCGGAGGGAACGACAAGGCCATCCCGATCCCGGCGCATTACGCCGGATGGCAGCATCTGCTGCTCGATATCGACGCGAGGCGCGACGTGGATGTCGTGTGCGACGCGCGCGAGCTCGAGGGTTTCGACGCCGCCCGATTCGACGCCGTCTACTGCTCGCACAACCTCGAGCACTACTACCGGCACGACGTGCCGCGCGTGCTGGCGGGTTTCTTGCACGTGTTGAAATCCGATGGATTCGCCGAGATCCGCGTCCCCGATCTCGAGGCCGTGTTTCGAAAAGTGACCAACGGCGATCTCGGCCTCGAAGATGACCTCTATGATTCCCCTTCGGGTCCGATCGCCGTGATCGACGTGATTTACGGCTGGACCAAGGAAATCGAGTCCAGTGGTGAGCACTTCTTCGCTCACAAAACGGGCTTCACGGCCAAGTCGCTTGCCGCGACGATCCAGCGCGCGGGATTTCAGGAGACCTGGATGGCGCCCGCCTTCTCCGTCTACGAGCTGCGCGCAATCGCTTTCAAGCAGGCTTCGACTCCGGAACAACGTAATCGCCTTGGCATCCCGCTCGACGCACCCGCGGGATGAAGTTGGCGATGCGAGCGGCGGGGGCGGCTACTTCTTGTCCAGTTTGGTGATCTTGTTGCCCTGCAGCCCGATCCCGGCCATGAGACCCGACTGGCTGAAGATGAAGGCGTGGATCTCGTCCGTCTGACGCGATTGCCCTGATGAGCACGATTTCTTCTGTCGGCTCGCTCGTCGTCAGACGTTGAATCGAAAATGCATGACGTCCCCGTCCCCCAGCACATAATCCTTGCCTTCGACGCGCATCTTCCCGGCTTCCTTTGCGCCCTGCTCGCCCTTGCACGCGACGTAGTCCGCGAAATTGATCGTCTCCGCGCGAATGAAGCCGCGCTCGAAATCGGTGTGGATCACGCCGGCCGCCTGGGGCGCGGTCGCGCCGACGGGGATGGTCCACGCACGCACTTCCTTCGGACCGGCCGTGAAGTAGGTCTGCAGTCCCAGGAGCTTGTAGCCGGCACGGATGAGGCGTGCGAGCCCGGGCTCGTCGAGGCCCATGTCGGCGAGGAAGATCGCCTGCTCCGCAGGATCCAGATCGGCGAGCTGGGCCTCGATCGCCGCGCAGATCGGCACCACCGGGGCGCCTTCACGCGCCGCGAATCCCTCGACCGCATCGAGCATCGGATTGCCGGAGAATCCGTTCTCGCTGACGTTCGCAACGTACATGACGGGTTTCATCGTGAGGAGAAAGATCGGCTTGAGTGCCGCGAGCTCTTCCTTGGTGAGATCCGCGGTTCGCGCCGGTCGCGCCTCGTTCAGGACGGCCTGGACCTTCTCCAGCGCGACGACGAGTCGTTGGGCTTCCTTGTCCCCTCCGGACCGCGCAGCCTTGGATTGCTTGACGAGCTGCTTCTCGACCGCCGCGAGATCCGCCAGCGCAAGCTCGGTGTTGATCGTCTCGATGTCGGATACCGGGTCCACCTTGCCGGTGACGTGCACGACGTTCGGATCCTCGAAGCACCGGACGACGTGGGCGATGGCGTCGGTTTCGCGGATGTTCGCCAGAAATTGATTGCCGAGTCCCTCGCCCTTCGAGGCACCGGCAACGAGTCCGGCAATGTCCACGAACTCGACTGTCGCGGGCACGACCTTGTGCGGTTTCGCGATGCGCGCGAGTTCGTCAAGCCGGGCGTCGGGCACCTCGACGATGCCGACGTTGGGATCGATCGTGCAGAACGGATAGTTCTCGGCGGAAATACCCGCCTTGGTCAGCGCGTTGAACAACGTCGATTTGCCGACGTTGGGCAGACCGACAATTCCGCATCTCAAAGGCATTCAATACGCTCACTCAGTGCTTCTTCGGGACAACGTCCGAAGGTCACGAACAGGGGGAAACCGCCTGGTTTCCCCCCGTTACCCCCCTTCCCGCTGGGAG
>JBAVOG010000342.1:0-4424 GCA_049691875.1 Burkholderiales bacterium
CAGGTAGCGCGGCGCGATCTCGGTGCGTGCCACGTCGCGCACCGCTGCAATGACCTCATCGAGCATCGGCGCGGAAAGTCATCCGGGCAACCTGGCGCATGCGCGGCCATCGACCATTGAGGAGCAACCGGAAGGAAGCAAACGCAGGGGTGGTTGAACCAACACCCGTCAAGCCAATCGACGTTGCTAGAATTCTAGCATGTCGACCAGCGAGCCCAGCATCACGCGCGCGCCACGGCTCTTTTGCGAAGGCGTCCTGTCGCCCGGCGCGACCGTGCGTCTTTCCGAACGTTCCGCCCGGCATCTGGCCGCGCTGCGCCTGAACGTGGGCGATGAAGTGACGCTCTTCAATGGAGACGGCTTCGAGTCGCAGGCGCTGCTCGCCGAGGTCGGGAAACGCGGCGCGTCCGCGACCGTGCGGCGCCGCGAGGCGGTGGAGCGTGAATCACCGCTCGCCATCCGCCTTGCACAGGGCGTCTGTGCATCGGACCGGATGGATCTGGTGCTGCAGAAGGCGACCGAGCTGGGTGCGGCAGCCATCTACCCGGTCACCACGACGCGCACGATCGTGCGCCTTTCGCCGGAGCGCCGGGAGCGCCGCGCAACACACTGGCAGAACGTGGTCATCGCGGCATGCGAGCAATGCGGCCGCAACCGCATCCCCACGGTGGAAGCAACCCGGTCGTTCCCGCAGTTCATGGCGGATGCCCCGCAGGACGGTACGCGCATCCTGCTTGCTCCGGATGGAGAAGTCGGATTTCGCGAGCTCACGGTCGCGGGGCCGGTGTGCGTGCTGATCGGCCCGGAAGGCGGACTCACGCCCGCGGAGCGGGAGATCGCAACTACCGCAGGATTCATGGCGGTTCGATTCGGTCCGCGAATCCTGCGCACCGAAACCGCGCCGCTCGCGGCGCTGGCCGCGCTGCAAGCACTGTACGGAGATTGCTAGAACGGGTGCTTGCTACTTCGCGCCGGCGGTTTCGACGAGTGCGATGAGCTCGGGATTGCCGTTCCGCTTCGCCAGGTCCAGGGCGCTCACCCCCCAGATATCCTTCGCATTCGGATCCACGCCGCCGCCGACGAGGAACAGGCGCGCGGCAATTACATCCCCCCGGCGTACCGCGTCAAGAAACTGGACGCGGTCGTGATAGACGAGCCCCATTCCGGCGAGATCCTTGCGCGCCTGTATCGCCCGCATCTCCCCTGCCGCGCGCGCGTCCAGAGCAGCCTGCCTTTGATTGATGACGAGCAGTGAACGCCCGATCGAGATCATCTTCTCGCGCTCCGGGTCGGGGACCTCGGCAAAAAGCTCCTTCGCCAATTCGTTCGCCTCGGCGTTCCGGCCGGCGAGAATTTCGTCGAAGGCCTGCTGGGACTGCTTGCCGTCATCCTTCGCCGCGGTCTGCATGACGACCTGAAGGATCGAAAGAAACCGGCTGAACGTTGCCCAGTCATCGGACGTGCTGCCCGCCGCGTGCGCCGGCAATGCGATGAACGCAGCGCTGGCCGCGACGACCAGGACGCGAAAAGTGCCGACGAATCGAGTGCAAAGGTACCGGGTCAAACCGTATCGTTCGCGTCGAGCATGTCCTGCGCGCATGATTCGCTCCCACCTGCTTGAGACAATTTCCAACGTTTCAGTCTAGGGCACAGTTGACGCCGATGCGAGCATTCGTGTTCACCGAAATGGCCGGACAAATGGTCGATCGACTGGAAAAGTGCCTTAGAATCCGCCCTTTGCCAACTATTCAGCGTGGCCAACCAGGCGCCCACTCTCATGTCCACCCCGTCCGACACCCGCTTCGTCACCTGGTTTCGCTCGGTGGCGCCGTATTTCCACGCGTTTCGCGGCCGCACGTTCGTGGTCGCATTCGGTGGGGAGGTGCTGGAACATGGGCGATTCGGCGGGATCGCGCACGACCTCAACCTGCTGCACAGCGCGGGCATCCGGCTCGTGCTGGTGCACGGCTCACGCCCGCAGATCGACGCGCGACTTGCGCGCCTGGGCATCGCGCCGCGATTCGCAGCCGATCTCAGGATCACCGATGCGCCTGCCCTGGAGTGCGTGAAGGAAGCGGTCGGCTCACTGCGCGTGGAAATCGAGGCGTTGCTCTCGCAGGGCCTGCCGAACTCTCCGATGGCCAATGCGGCGATTCGCCTGGCCTCGGGCAACTACATCACCGCGCAGCCCGTCGGCATCGTGGACGGGATCGATCTCCAGTACACCGGACAGGTGCGGCGCATCGACGCGGCCGCGATCTCCGGTGCGCTCGGACTGGGCAACATCGCGCTGTTGTCCAACATCGGCTATTCGCCGACCGGCGAGGTGTTCAACCTCGCGATGGAGGATGTCGCGCTGGCGAGCGCGGTCGCACTGCGTGCGGACAAGCTTGTGTTCCTGTCCGACGCGCCGGTGCTCGGGCGCGACGGCCAGATTCTCCCGGAGCTGACCGCGCAGGATGCCGAGCGGCTGCTGGGTTGCGACAAGGACCTGTCGTCCGAAACGCGCCGTGCCCTCATCGCAGCGGCACGCGCAGTCCGGGACGGAGTCGGCCGATCCCACGTCGTCAGTCGCGGCGAGGACGGCGCACTGCTCAGCGAGCTCTTCACGCACGAGGGCTCGGGCACCATGATCACTGCCGACAAGCTGGAGCGGTTGCGGCCCGCGACCATCGAGGACGTGGGCGGCGTCCTGCAGCTGATCGAGCCACTGGAAGCGGCGGGCGCGCTCGTGCGGCGCGGCCGCGAGCGTCTGGAACAGGAAATCGGGCAATTTCACGTCATCGAGCACGACCAGATGATTCTCGGCTGCGCGGCGCTCTATCCGTTTCCGCACACCAAGAGCGCCGAGCTCGCCGCCCTGGCGGTGCGGCCCGACTACCAGCGCCGCGGCTACGGTGAGAAGCTGCTCGAAGCGCTGACGGGGCACGCGCGCGCGATGGGAATGCGCAAGCTCTACGTGCTCACGACCCGCACGGCGCAATGGTTCATCGAGCGCGGCTTCGTCGCCGACGATCCGGCGAAGCTGCCGAAAGAGAAACGCAACCTCTACAACTGGCAGCGACGTTCACGCGTGCTGGTCAAGAACCTGCGCTGATGTAGCTTTTCGGGGCTTAGTCGAACCACCCCGCAGCCTTCGGCGGCACCCCTCCTTGAAAAGGGGTCCATCCGGGTTTTCTGGGGGTTGATTTATGCTGTTGCGCACGGCGGTGAAGGAGTGCGCGATGGACACCAAAGAGCTTTACCGGGTTTTGCTCGGGCTGAGCGAGCCCTGGACGGTTGAGCGCGTGGAGCTGGACGCGGCGGGGCAGGAGGTATCGGTGTTGGTGACGCACCCGCCCAAGACACGGTTTCGCTGTCCGCGTTGTGAGCGCGAACTGGCGGTGTTCGATCACCTGGCCGAGCGTCGCTGGCGCCACTTGGATAGCTGCCAGTTCATGACCTACCTGCAAGCGCGCCCGCCGCGCGTTGATTGTCCGGAACACGGTCGGCTTCAAGTCGAGCTGCCGTGGGCTGGCGCTGGGGCACGCTTTACCCACATGTTCGAGGCGCTGGCCATCGAGGTGCTGCTGGCGGCCAATGTGAAGCGGGCAGCGCAGCTGCTGCGCATCAGCTGGGACGAGGCCTGGGGGGTGATGGGGCGCGCGGTGGTGCGAGGGCGCCTGGCCAAGGCGCACGCCCTGCCCGAGCACATTGGTGTGGACGAGAAGGCGATCGCCAAGGGTCATCGGTACATGACGCTGGTGTGCGATCTGGAGGCGGGCAGTGTCGAGTACGTCGGTGAGGAGCGCACCGAAGAGAGCCTGGCGGCTTACTTCGCGGCCTTCGCGCCCGAGCAGCGGGCACGGGTCAAGTCGGTGTGCATGGACATGTGGCAGGCCTACATCAACGCCGTGGAGGCAGCCGTGCCAGGGGCCCAAGACAAGATCGTGTTCGACCGGTTCCACATCATGGCCCACGTGCTCGAGGCCTTGGACGAGGTGCGCCGCAAGGAGAACAAGGCGCTGCGTGCCCAGGGCGATCAACGCCTGCTCGGCACGAGATATCTGTGGCTGCGCTCGCAGGAGAACCTCACCGAGGCGGCGGCTGCGCAGTTCACCTCGCTCAAGCTCGCCACGCTCAAAACTGCACGCGCCTGGGCGCTCAAGGAGAGCCTGCGCACGCTGTGGGACTACGCTAGCCGCGGCTGGGCCGAGCGCTTCTGGCGCCGCTGGTACTTCTGGGCCACCCACAGTCGGCTCGCACCGATGATCGACAAGGCGAAGATGATCGAGCGTCGCTTGCAAAACGTCCTCACCTACTTCACCCATCGCACCACCAACGCCGTGGCCGAAGGCCTGAACTCCAAGATCGCCACCATCCAGAAGCGCGCCGGCGGCTTCCGAAATCGCGATCACTTCAAGATCGCTGTCTACTTCCACTGC
>JBAVOG010000343.1:0-5312 GCA_049691875.1 Burkholderiales bacterium
GCGTGATGGTGCAGGGGCGCACCGGCTACGTGGTGCTCCTCGTGCTCGCGCTCGTGGTGCTCGGTCATTGCTACGGGTGGCGGGGCGTGGCGGCCGCGGTGCTCGGGGGCGCGGTGCTGGTCGCCGGTGCGTATACGAGCGCGAGCACCTTCCGATCCCGTGTCGATCAGGTCGGAACGGAATGGGCCAAGTGGCGCAGCGGGGAACCGCGCGAGTCGGGCGGCGTGTTCGACCGGCTGATCTTCTATGCGAACACCGTGCCCATCATCGAGGCTCATCCCCTACTTGGCGTCGGGACCGGGGGGTTCGCCGCGGCGTATCGCGCCGAGGTTGCGGGGACGAAGCAGATCGTCACGCAGAACCCCCACAACCAGTATCTGCTCACAGCTGCGGAGCAGGGGGCCGCCGGGCTCGCGCTGCTGCTCGGCCTCTTCTATTCGGTATGGCGGGATTCCCGGCGGCGCCGTCTGCCGCGCGATCGGCTCGTCCTGCAATCGCTGCTCGCCGCGATGGTCGTCGCGTCGCTCTTCAACTCGATGCTGGTCGATCACGTGGAGACGCTGTTCTTTGCGTGGGGCTGCGGAATCGCGCTCGCGGGGCCGCGAGCGTAGCAAGGACCGGATGGCGGGACTCTTCTTCCCCTCCTCGTCGAGGAAGGGTGGACGCGTAGCGGACGGGGTGGTCCACGACCTTGATCGAAGCCCCAACCACCCCGCCGGCTTCGCCGGCACCCCTCCTCGAGAAGGAGGGGATAAACCGTAGGAAGTACAATCCGCCGATTGCGAGCCAACGACTGCGAATGAAGAAGATCACCGCGTACATCATCGCCTACAACGAGGCGGCGAAGATCGAGGCCGCCGTGTCGAGCGTGCTGTGGGCCGACGAGGTGATCGTCGCGGATTCGGCGAGCACCGATCGTACGGCGGAGATCGCCGAGTCGCTCGGCGCGCGCGTGGTGCAGATTCCCTTCGCGGGGTTCGGCGCGCTGCGCAACCGGGCGCTCGAGGCATGCACGCACGAGTGGATATTCAGTCTGGACTCGGACGAGCGCTGCACGCCCGAAGTGCGTGACGAGATCCTCAGCCTCCTGGCGGGGGAACCGACACACGATGCATATCTCGTGCCGCGTCGCAATTACTTCATGGGACGCTGGATCAGGGGTTCGGGGTGGTACCCCAACTTTCGCCAGCCGCAGCTTTTCCGCAAGGGCGCGATGCGGTACACGTTCGAAGCGGTGCACGAGGGCTTCGAATTGCTGACGGACCGGCCGCTCGGCCGGCTGCAGAGCGCGATCTGGCAATTTCCGTTCGGCAGCCTCGACGAGGTGATCCGCAAGATGAATCGCTATTCTTCGCTCGGCGCGGAAAAGCTCGCCGGACGGCACCCATCGATGTCGAGCGCGCTGGTGCACGGCTGCTGGGCGTTCGTGAAGCACTACGTCTTCAAGCGCGGCTTTCTCGACGGCTGGGCGGGAGTGATCATCGCGATCGGCAACTTCGAGGGCACCTTCTACCGTTATGCCAAGGGTGTCGAGCGCGATCGCGACTGGCAGCCTCCGGCCCAGGCACCGTTGCGCCGGCCGTAGCCCGTGTTGCGCATCGCGGTCATCATCACCACGTACAATCGTCCCGACGCGCTCGCCGCGGTACTGGAGGGCTATCTCGTTCAGAGCGATCCGGAATTCGAGGTGATCGTCGCCGACGACGGATCGGGTGCCGAAACGCGCGCAGTGGTCGACGAACTTGCCGCGCGCGCGTCTTTTCCGGTGCGCCACGTCTGGCAGGAGGACGAGGGCTTTCGCGCTGCAGCCATCCGGAACAAGGCCATCGCCGCGACCGATGCCGAATACGTCATTTTCACCGACGGGGATTGCGTGCCGGGGCGGACCTTCGTCGCGCAGCATCGGCGCCTCGCCGAAGCCGGATGGTTTCTGTCCGCCAACCGCGTGCTGCTCACGGAACATTTCACTCACGCGGTCCTGGCAGCGCGCGTGCCGATACACCGCTGGGGGCTCGCGCGCTGGCTGATCGCGTGGCTGCGTCGCGACATCAACCGGCTACTGCCGCTCGTGCGACTGCCCGATGCCGCGTTTCGCAAGCGTGGCGCCGCGGAGTGGGAAGGCGCGAAGACCTGCAACCTGTCGGCGACCCGTGCCGACCTCCTGCATGTGAACGGACTGGACGAGCGCTATTCCGGATGGGGCCTGGAAGATTCCGATCTCGTGATCCGGTTGCTACATGCCGGGGTGCGCCACAAGAGTGCGCGCTTCGCCGCCCCGGTGTTTCATCTCTGGCACCGCGAAAACGATCGCTCTCACCTGCCGGAGAACCAGGCACGGCTCGACGACGTCCTGCACTCATACCGCGTCCGGGCGGTGGCGGGCGTCGAGCAGTACCTCTCGACGGTGTGAAGCGCTGACGGACCTGCACATGGCGACGCTCGAACTCGCACATCCGCCGGGCACCGTGCTCGTCGTCGTCACGCGACGGATCGGGGACGTTCTGCTCGCGACGCCGCTCGTGCGCTCGATCAAGCGCGCGTGGCCCGACGCGGCGATCGATTGCCTGGTCTTCGCAGGCACCGAGGGCGTTCTCGCGTGCAACCCCGATCTCCGAAGGGTGATCACTGTGCCCGAGCGTCCGGACCTGGGCGAGCACCTTGATTTCCTCCGGCAGATCCGGCGGCGCTACGACCTCGCCCTTTCCACGCTGCCCGGCGATCGGCCGACGATCTACGCATGGCAGGCGGGGCGCCGACGCGCAGGCCTCGCCCTCCCCGGGCTGAAGCATGCGTGGAAGCGCGCGCTGCTTCATGCCTGGTCGCCGTTCGACGATCGGGAGACTCACTCGGTCACCGGCAATCTATCGCTTGCAACGCTGATCGGCATCGAGCCTAGCCCGCAAGTGGTCGCGAGCTGGAACCCGGCGGATGCGAGCGCCGTCGCCGCGGCGCTGCCGTTCGACGCGCGGCAGACCCGTTATGCCGTGCTGCATCTCTTTCCGAAGTTCCGCTACAAGGCGTGGACGGCACGCGGCTGGCACACGCTCGCGCAATGGCTCGAGCGCGAAGGCGTGCGCATCGTCTTGACGGGTGGAGGCGCTGCAGACGAGATGGCCTACGTGGCGAGTCTCGCGGGGCCGTTGCCGCCCGATACCGTGAATCTCGCGGGACGCCTCGACTTCGCGCAGGTGGCGTGCCTCATTGCGGGCGCGGCGGTGTACGTCGGACCGGATACCGCGACGACTCATCTCGCGGCGGCGACGGGCACGCCGACCATCGCGCTGTTCGGTCCGTCCAATCCGGTACGCTGGGGGCCGTGGCCGAGCGGTTACGCGGATGCGGCGAGCCCGTTTGCCATGGTCGGTAGCCGCACCGTCAACAACGTCACACTGATCCAGGGCAAGAAGCACTGCGTGCCGTGCCTGCTCGAAGGCTGCGAGCGGCACCTGGAGAGCCGCAGCGACTGCCTCGACGAGATGCCTGCCGCGCGTGTCATCGACGCCGTGCGCGGTGCGCTGATGCGCAACGCGGGGAAGGCGTAGAGCGTCGGTGTTTTTTTCCCCTCCTTTTCAAGGAGGAGTCCGCCCGCAGGGCGGGGGGTGGTTGCGGCATCGGCAAGGACTGTTCACCACCCCGTCGCTAGGTGGGGACGATGGGGCCCCACCCCCTTCGTGGGCGCCACCCCTCCTCGGAGAGGAGGGGAAACTGCCCAAACCATCCCTCCTAAAGTGCTCTCAAGCGCCGGGCAGCACGACGCGGGCGATGAGGCCACCACCGTCGCGCGGAGCGAGGTCCAGCGTTCCGCCGTGCATGCGAGCGACGCGATCGACGATCGCCAGGCCGAGCCCGGATCCCCCCGAATCGCTGCGCGCGGTCTCCAGCCGGGTGAACGGCTGCTTCAGGCGCTCGATCTCCGTGGCCGGAATACCGGGTCCGCGGTCGCGAACCTCGATCACGGCGTTCGCCCCTGCGGTGCCGGTCGCCACCAGCACGTCGCGCTTGCCATAGCGGAGCGCGTTGTCGATCAGATTCACGATCATTCGCCGCAGCGCCAGCGCACGGGCGTTCACCGGTGGTGTCGGTTCGATCTCGTCACGCACTTCTTGCCCACGCTCGCGATAGAGCCGTGCGCAGTCCCGGACGAGCGCGGCCAGGTCGAGCTTCTCGATCGGCTCGCCGCCTTCGGTACGGGCGAAGTCGAGGAACTGGCCGATGATGCGGTCCATCTCGGCAATGTCCGTGTCCATACCTTGCTTGAGCGAGGCGTCGGCACCGCTCATCTCGATGGAAAGGCGCAGCCGCGCAAGCGGGGTGCGCAGATCGTGCGACACGCCGGCGAGGATGAGCGCCCGATCCGACTCCAACCGCGCCAGGTCGCGCGACATCTGGTTGAACGCGTGCGAGAGCGTGCGGATCTCCTCCGGCCCGCTCTCGGCGAGCGGGGCGGGGCTGCGTCCTCGGCCGGTTTCCGCAGCGGCGTGCGTGAGCGCGCGCAATGGCCGCTTGATCCGGAATACGATCAGGTACGCGCCCGCCAGCGCAAGCACGAGCGCGAGCGCGCCCCAGCCGAGCCACTGCAGCGCCTGCTGGCGATCGACTCGATCGCGCGGAATCATGAGCCAGTACTCGTCGTCGGCGATGCGGAAGCTCACCCAGTAGCCGGGCAGGCCGTCGCGCGCCACCGCGAGGCGCGTATCCGGACCGAGCTGGCGGCGAACTTCATCGGCGAAGATCCGTGCGCCGACGCGCGTCGTATCGAGCGGCGTGACCTTGTCGCCCGGATCGGCCGGGTAGACACGGACCCCTTCGCGGTCCGAAAGGTCGATGAGGAGGTCGCGGCGACGCTCGGGCGCGGCGCTGAGCAGCGCCGCGTGCGTGAGATTCACGACGCTCACCACCATCTGCGCGGTCTGGCGCGCGCGCGGCTCGCGCTGTGACGTAAGGAAGATCTGCAGCCACGCGCCCAGCGCCAGCACGATCAGCAGCGAGATCAGCGCGAACGTGCGCCATAGCAGCGTGCGGGGCCAGAGCGTCAAGTCTGCGCTTGCCCGTCCGGGACGAAGACGTAGCCGAATCCCCAGACGGTCTGGATGTAGGTGGGTTTCGTCGGGTCGGGCTCGATCAGCTTGCGCAGGCGCGACACCTGCACGTCGATGGCGCGGTCGAAGACCTCGTACTCGCGACCACGCGCGAGCTCCATCAGCTTGTCGCGCGAGAGCGGCGTGCGCGGGTGGGTGACCAGCACCTTGAGGAGCGCGAACTCGCCGGTCGTGAGGGAGAGCTCCTTGCCATCGCGCAGCAGCGTACGCTTC
>JBAVOG010000344.1:0-2794 GCA_049691875.1 Burkholderiales bacterium
TTCAAACTCTGCGCCGACGTGGGGCGTGACGCCAGATCAGCGTCGCGACCCGCCTGCGGCTTTGACACAATGGCGGTTACGCGCACCGCTGCTCGCGGAGCAGGGGGGCTTCGAAATTCCTATCCGCTCCTTTCGGCTTTCGCCGTTCGGTGACCCGTCTCGGCTGCTTGCGCAGCTCGCCGTGATCGGGTTGTGTTACGAGTGCTGACTATTCCGCAGGTGGCTCTAAGCGCAGCGCTTTCAGAAGTGCGGCTACGTTGGCGACTACGTGCAGATGCTCCCACGTGCTGACGTTCTTCCCGAGCCCCGCTGCGGTGATCTCCGCGACGTTTGTTGGCGCGCTCCGTAACTCGGGTGGGGCTCCGTTCATATAGAGCGCCCAAAGCGCGTCGTACAGTCTGAGAGGGAACACCACGAGCGCTTCCAGTTGACGAATGGGAAGCTGCGCGAAGATTTCGTCGCGCTCAGCTCGTGTCATACGGCCCTGATGCGCAAAGACGTTGTGCCGGATCGGTGCGACAGCGTCGTCGTAGTACGCGCGTTGCTGGTCGAGCGCATCGACCAGTGGCTGCAAGTCGCCCTTCTTCAAGTGGTGTGCTTCGCTGGCGTACTGAGCGGCGAACGTCGGATTGAGTCCTTGGGCGACCTTCCGTGCTGCAAGGGAAGCCTCAGAGAAGATGCCTGGATGATCGACGGCGTAGAGCAGCAGTCGGCCTGCATTGTTCGTGTCTTTCCGCGTGTCAAAGATACGGCCGAGCGCGACAAACGCAGCCGTCTGAAGTCCACCGAGGACACCGTTCCAGAATCCGGCGTGTTCGTTGACTCGCTCGCGAATGTCGGCGTCGCTGCCCGCGATTTGATCGAACGCAAGCTGCGTGAACATGAAGATCGCGCACGAGCGCGCGTTCCCGCCGAGCACTTCGAGCTGGTAGTGAAACTCTTCTTCGTGAGTCATAGGTCGTGCACCAACTCGTCGAGATAGTCGGCCCAGCGCTGCATCATCTGCCGGCGTTTCCGCTGTCGTTCTGGGAGTGAGGCAGGATAGGCCGGCGGCGGCTATTGGGTCACATGGGGTCCCATGAGCTGTACGGAGATCTTCAAGGCACGTGTGTCGCCGGAGCTCAAACTTCAGGCGAAGACGGTCGCTGATCGCGGCTGGTCATTCGGGGAGGTCGCCGAACGTGACGGGCACCCCTTGCGGAGGGAATGTAGCGCGCTAGTCCTCTACGCCAGGAAAGTAAGATAAGGAAGCCATCTTCCCCTCTTGTTAAAGGCTGCCTATCATATGGCTCCAATCTGAATCCATACGAAAGGCAGCCTTCGGGATGGCGAGTAGCGGCGAATCCTCGACCCGCGCGGGACGGTACATCGCCCAGCCAACAGGCTACCGGGCGTTCATGCCTGCGCCGCTGCCGCCGCAGCCCGGGTTGGCATTGAGCGGTGAGCTGCAAGGCTTGCTGTCGGCGGCTGACCGCGCGCTGGGCCGGCTCGACGGGTCGGTCCTTACGCTGCCGAACCCCGATCTCTTCGTCTTCATGTATGTCCGCAAGGAGGCCGTCCTCTCCAGTCAGATCGAGGGTACGCAGAGCTCGCTGCAGGACTTGCTCGCCGCGGAGGCCCAGCTCTTCGATCAGAACCTGCCGCGCGACGTGGACGAAGTGCTCAACTACGTGCGGGCCATGAACCATGGTCTGGCGCGACTGCCGGAGTTGCCCGTGTCGGTGCGGCTGATCCGCGAGATCCACGCGGAGCTGATGCGCGACGTGCGCGGCGGGCGGTTGCAGCCTGGCGAGCTGCGCACCAGCCAGAACTGGATCGGCCCGCCCGGGTGTACGTTGAACACAGCGACCTTTGTGCCGCCGCCGCACCCAGCGTTGCCGGAAGCCCTAGGGGCGCTAGAGAAATTCCTGCACTCGCCCGACGACTTGCCGCCGCTGGTGAAGATCGCTCTCGCGCATGTGCAGTTCGAGACGATTCACCCGTTCCTTGATGGTAACGGACGCGTGGGCCGGCTGCTGATCACTTTCCTGCTCACCGAGCGCGGCGTGTTGCACAAGCCGGTGCTGTATCTGTCGCACTTCTTCAAGCAGCACCGGCAGGCGTACTACGAGCATTTGCAGGCGGTACGCGACCGCGGTGCTTGGGAAGAGTGGCTGGGCTTCTTTTTGCGCGGCGTTATTGCAGTAGCGACGGAGGCGGCCGAGACGGTGCGGCGCATCCTGCAACTGCGAGAGCAGCACCGTGCCGCGATCACGGCGCAGCTCGGCCGCGCGGCGGGCAATGGCCACAAGGTGCTCGAATCGCTGTTCGACCGTCCGATCGTTGCGGTCGCCGATGTGAAGAAGAAGACCGGCACTACCTACGCGGCGGCGAATAGCTTGGTGTCCCGGCTCGTGAAGCTTGGCGTGCTTAGCGAAATGACGGGTTATGCGCGCAACCGGCGCTTCCGGTATGCGCCCTACATCGCGCTGTTCAACGAGGCGGGCCCTGGCGCCGTCGACGGCGAAGCCGGCACGTAGCCGACACTCGCTTCCTCGGCGCCGATACGCTTGCTGCGCGCCGTGACGTCCGATTATCAGGGCTGCCGAGCGTGGTTCGGCAAACGCGTCCGAGCTATAGTCGGACCGGAACCGAGGGATGTTTGAGTCGGCAGAGCGTGTCGGTTTTCGTCGGGAATTTCTTCAGGTCGCTTTGAAGGTAACGAAATTCGCGGCGACAAATTGACGCGCTTAAATCAATCGGTTACGGCGGCGTTCGAATCCCTCTCTCTCCGCCAATTTCCGATTCCACGCCA
>JBAVOG010000345.1:0-7729 GCA_049691875.1 Burkholderiales bacterium
GGTAGGTCATGCCCTCCTCTTCCACGAGATAGCCAAGTCGGGCCAGCCTCTTCAAGAGGCGCGCGATGATCTTGTCGAGCAGGCCCGCCAATTCATCGCGGCTGGGTGCGCGCGCTTCCTGGAAAACCTGTTCGCCCTCGGCGCGCCGATATACCCCATCGAGCACCAGACAGTGCAGATGGATGTTCAAGTTGGCGGCCGAGCCGAATCTCTGGATGAGGGTGACCGCGCCGGTGTGGGCTGCGGCGCGTTTCACGCCTGCCTGCTTGAGCAGAAACCCCGCGATGACGCGGTGGATGATGCGCAGCACCGGCGTGAGCACCCGGGGTGCGCCGCGAACAGAATGCGTAGCGGGATCGGAAACGACAGCACCCATTGCCTGACCGGCACCCGCGGGATCACCTCGTCGACCAGGTACGCGGCCGTCTCGGCCATGCGCCGCGCACCGCACGAGGGGCAGAATCCCCGTCGTTTGCACGAAAACGCCACCCGCTTCTCGTGTGCGCAGTCGGCACAGCGCACGCGCAGGAATCCGTGCGCCAGAATGCCGCATTCGAGAAAGGCCTCGAACTCGTCTTTGACGAACTCAGGCAGGCCTGTGCCGGTCCTGGCTTCGACCTGGGCGAGGAACGTCTCCAGATGTTCCCGCACCAGGCCATGCAGGACCGTCTCCTCCGGCCGCCGCCGCTCGTAATGGACCGTGCGCGCCGGCGCGGCGCGCAACACGGCGTTGCGCTCCAGTCCCATCCAAGAGGAAACGCGCGAACCACGATCGCGCGGCACCGCGACCTGGCAAGTGCCGCAAAAGGAGAACCCAAGTCAACGACCGGCACAGCAGCGAGCGTGGCCATGTACAGGGCGCGGCGGACCTGCGCTCTGCCCCCGCAGATCATGCGTTTGCCGCGCAGCTTGCCCGAGTCCCGGTTGAACGGTGCCACCCCGACCAGGGCGGCGATCTGGCGCCCGTCGAGCATTCCGAGCTCGGGCAGCTCGGATCGTTGGGCGTTGGGCGTCGGGTCAGTCATCATGAATCAAAGTGCCGTCAGGCCGTGCCTCCTCAAGCGCTCGCGTGGCGCTCAGGGCGCAGCGCGCCTGTATTGCGGTGTCGGCGCCTTCTCAGCCGGTGTTCGCCTTGCCTCCTCGAAGCTCGTGCTGTTTCACAAGGCCGGGGTCTTCGGTGAGGGCAGGGGATTTCGCGCGCCGAGCCTTCGTTCAGCGTCCGCGCGCTGCGAGCAGCTTCGGCCAAGGCTGTCGGGGGACGCCGTCACGGCGCTGGGCGAGTCGTTCATGGAGGCGCAGCCTTTGGTTCTGCGTCGACCCTCGTCACATCGGGCGTTGTCGTTCTCGCGTAGTCCGCGGCCCAACCCTGCGCTCAACCGGACGCGCCGCCAGCAAGCTTCGTTTGTTTCCGTCGTTCTTCGGTCGCCGTGCCGTCTCGCAGGTCGACGGGCGGCGCGCCGGTTAGCACATCGTTATGCCGCTTCTGAGATCCTCGGTCACGTCGTCGCATGAGCAAGCGCACTGAGAGGAAGCTTCGTGAACTTGCTGGGCTCGCCCACGAGCGTGCGCTTGCGAGTGCTCTTGGGGATCTGTCCAGGGAGTTCGAGCGCTGGCGCGAAGGAGCAACCGACCCTTTCGAGCTCAACGACAAGATCCATGAATTCCATAACAAGACCGCGAGAAAGATCTATTCTTTCCATGCTGGAGCCGAACCCAAGCTGGTTGTCGCTGCGGCGGTCAGGGATGGAATCCTCACGAGAGAGGAAGTCGGGGACGAGCTTTTCTTCGAGCTGAGCGCTATGATCGATGCATTCACGAGCGTACGTGGTGGCACAGCGGCATAACCAGCCGTTGAACCGGAGCGCCCAACAGCGGGGACCCGCTGCTGGGGTCCCTCCTCGCTTTGCTCGTCGGCGCCCGGTTAACGGCAGTCGTTAGACACGATATTTTGAGGATGCGATCGTGACATCGACCGAATCTGACTACCTTCTTCGCCTTGCATCCCTCTCGTTGTCGTTTGTCGGTTTTTCGGCGGTGGTTGTCACCCTCCGAGGTGCGCTGGGAGGCGAACTGGCCAATCGGCACCTCCGCCTCGTGCGCCTTTACATCGAAGGTGGCTTTCTGGTCACGACACTGGCATTGGTTCCCACACTTCTAAACCTTCTTCATGTCCCTGACGCCATCACTTGGCCCCTATCGAGCGCAATCGCTGCTTCGATTCTGACCTTTGTTCTCGTCATCCAGTTCCGTCGTCGCCGCTCTGTCGAGGCCGGCCGGTTTCCACCATGGGTGATCGCGATTTACGGTGTTTCAATCGTGGCGGTGGCGGGTCTCTGGCTGAACGTCGCAGGACTTCCCTTCCAACCGAATGTCGGCCCTTACGCCGTTGCCCTGACGTGGGCCCTTTGCGTCTTTGGATTCATTTTTGTTCGAACCATAGAGTTATTTCTCCATCGAACACCCGAAACCTGAGACAGTCATCCGATTGTGTCTGCTGAGACGTCGTCGGGCCAAACGCCGGGGAGGTGCCCCGAGTCAACGCGAAGGGCTTCCCGCGGGAGGCCATACACGCACTTGTCGCTCTCGCAAAGCCATGAGGTCTAACCAGCGCTTGGAGCCGAATCAAGCCAAGGGATCGTGGGCATGCTCAATAGACTCGAACAGGGTCGCGAGTCCTACCGGCGTCGAGCGTGGGGTGATGCCTACCAGTCGCTCTCGCTCGCAGATCAGGCGACTCCCCTGGGAATCGAAGATCTCGAACTGCTGGCGACAGCGGCGTACCTGACCGGCCGAGACGTCGAGTTTCACAGACTCCTCGATCGTGCTCATCATGCACATCTGGAGGCTGGCGACCGAGTGCGCGCCGCCCGCGGTGCCTTCTGGTTGGGTCTTAATCTTTTCCTTCGAGGCGAGACGGGTCAAGCGAGCGGATGGCTCGCGCGGGCGCAGCGGCTCGTCGAGGGCCATGACTGCGTGGAGCACGGTTACCTGCTACTGCCACTCGCCGAGCAGCATATCGCCGAATGCAACGGTGACGCCGCGCACACGACCGCAGCCAGCGCCGCGGAGATCGGTGATCGCTTTGGAGACGCAGACCTGATCGCGTGCGCCCGTCACCTGCAGGGCCGGGCTCTCATCCGACAAGGGCGGGTCCCGGCCGGGCTCGCGCTTCTCGACGAGGCCATGCTCGCGGTGGTCGCGGGAGAGCTGTCGCTCATCATGACCGGTTTGATCTATTGCAGCGTAATTGACGCCTGCCAGCAGGTCTACGCGTTGAGTCGTGCCCGCGAGTGGACCGCCGCCTTGGCTAGCTGGTGCGAGCAGCAGGCCCAGATGGTTGCCTTCACCGGTCCCTGTCTCGTGCATCGCGCTGAGATCATGCAGTTACACGGAGCCTGGTCGGACGCGATGGCAGAGGCATGCCGCGCTTGCGAGCGTTTCTCCCAGGGAGCCGACCGGACGCTTCCTGCCCCGGCGCTCTACCAGCGAGCCGAGCTGCACCGTCTGCGCGGCGAGTTTGCGGCCGCCGAGGAGGCGTATCGAAACGCGAGCCGATCGGGATGGGAACCACAGCCGGGACTCGCCCTGTTGCGGATGGCCCAGGGACGCTCGGACGCGGCGTGCGCAGCGATCCGCCGCGTCTTGAGCGCGGCTACCGGCCCGCTGCCGCGCGCGAAGCTGCTGCCAGCACACATCGAAATCATGCTGGCCACGGGCGCGCTTCAGGAAGCGCGGAGTTCTTGCCTCGAGTTGGAAGAGATCGCGGAGAACTTCGACACGGACGTGCTGCGAGCGATGGCTGCGCAGGCGCGAGGCGCAGTCGAATTAGCCGACGGCGATGCTCGGGCCGCGCTCGGCCCACTGCGCCGCGCTTTCGTAGTGTGGCGGCAGGTCGAGGCACCTTACGAGGCCGCACGCGTGCGGGTGCTGATGGGACTGGCGTGCCGCCAACTCGGGGACGACGAGGCGGGCGAGCTTGAGCTCGGCGCGGCCAGAGCCGTGTTCGAACGGCTGGGAGCCGCGCCGGAGCTCGCTCGCCTCGACTCGCTCGGCAAGCGCGTAGCATCGGCGCGTCGGCACCGATTAACGCCCCGCGAGCTCCAGGTGCTTCGCCTGATCACCGTCGGCAAGACCAACAAGACCATCGCGACCGAGTTGTTCTTGAGCGAGCGAACTATTGACAGGCACGTGAGCAACATCCTCACCAAGCTCAACGTCCCTTCGCGGGCGGCCGCCACAGCCTACGCCTACGACCACAAGCTCGTCTGAGCCATCTCACCCCTGGGCGAAACTACCCACACCGCGAGGTGACGAAAACTGGGTGGTTTCGCCGAAGCGCGGGGTTGGGCTCCTGTCGCAAGCTTGATCTACGGAGCGACTTCGCAGCCGAGCGAGGAGGGTGCCATGGCAAAGCCCCACGTACGCATGACGGATCAGAAGGCAACACAGGAGCAGCGCAACCGGCTGCCCACCGGCGGGGGTGTTCGCGAACGGCTGCTGGCAGGGCTGCCCGTCACGGAGCGACGGCTGCATCTCAACGGCGTGTCGACCGCCGTGTTGGAGGGCGGTGACGGACCTCCGGTCGTGCTGCTGCACGGCCCGGGAGAGTACGGTGCGAAATGGTTGCGTATGATCCCGAATCTGGTGACCACCCATCGCGTGATCGCCCCTGACCTACCGGGTCACGGGACCTCAGAGGTGTTCGACGGCCCGCTGGACGCCGATCGCGTGCTCGCGTGGCTCGACGATCTGATTGAGTGCACCTGCCCGACGCCACCTACGTTGGTGGGGCACGTCCTCGGCGGCGCCATGGCGGCTCGCTTCGCCAGCGACCGTAGCGAGCGACTCAGCAGACTGGTGCTCGTGGACACGCTCGGTTTGGCGGCGTTTCAGCCGATGCCCGACTTCGGGCTGGCGTTGACCGAATTCATCTCGGAACCGACAGAAGACACGCACGACCGTCTCTGGAGCCGTTGTGCCTTCGACCTCGACGCCATGCGCACGCGGGTCGGCGAGCAGTGGGAGTGGATCAGAGCGTACAACCTTGATCGTGCCCGTACGCCGAGCTTGCGAGCCGCTCAGCACAGCCTCATGGACCAATTCGGGATGCTTGCAATCCCGCCGGCGGACCTGGCGCGCATTGCCGTTCCCACAACCCTCATATGGGGGCGGTACGATCTCGCGACGCAGTTGCCGATCGCCCAGGCCGCCAGCATCCGCTACGCTTGGCCCTTGCACGTGATCGAGAACGCCGGCGACGATCCGGCCATGGAGCAGCCCGAGGCGTTTCTGGAAGCGCTGCGTACCGCGCTCGACAATTCGGGCGGAAACGCAGCGGTAATCACTCGGAGACAAGACACGCGGCCGGCATGGGACAAAATCGCGCCAGGCTATGACAGGACCAACACTTGGACGCAGATGTGGATAGCCAGCGAAGGCCTGCGCCGTGCCGGCCTCCGTTCGGGCACGCGGTTCCTGGACGTGGCGGCTGGCAGCGGTGCCCTTGGCATCCCGGCAGCGCGCCTTGGGGCACAGGTACTGGCGACCGACCAGTCTCCCGTCATGCTCGAGCTGCTCGGTGCGCGTGCGCGCAAGGAGGGGCTCAACATCGAGACTCGTGTCATGGACGGCCACGCGCTCGAGCTCGGCGACGACAGCTTTGATATGGCCGGATCGCAGTTCGGCGTCATGCTGTTTCCCGACATGCCCAAGGGCATCCGCGAAATGGTGCGGGTCATCAAGCCGGGCGGGCGCGTGCTGCTGCACGCGTACGGCGACCCGCACAGGATCGAATTCCTCGTCTTCCTCATCGGCGCTGTTCAGTCCGTCCGCCCCGCTTTCAGTGGTCCCCCGATGGATCCTCCTCCGCCCGAGTTCCAGCTGGCGGATCCGGGCAGGCTGCACAGGGAACTCGCCGCCGCGGGACTGAAGGACGTGAAGGTCGAGACCATCACTGAGACCACGGAGCACAAGACCGGAAAGGACCTGTGGGAGTGGCTGGTATGGAGCAACCCGATCGTCGAGATGGTGCTCGGCGGTATGCTGAACCTGACGAACGACGAGAGAGGCGTGGTCCAACAGACGTTGGAGAGGATGGTCCGCGAGCGCGCCGGTGGCAGCGATGCCGCCAAGCTGACTAACCCGGTCAACATCGGCATCGGAACGAAGTGAAGGCCTACAGCACCCCGCCAAAACTTGACCTCTCCATCCGGCTGTATCGCCGCCCAACAAGGGCATGCAGCGGACGCGCTGACGCGCGCCGCGGATACCCGCCGTTGGGCCTCACAGAGCAAAGCACCATCCCGCGAGAACCCTTAGTTGCGGAGGTAACGGAAATGTGTCGACCGTTGATCAGGTTCCTGGTCGTTGTTTCTTTAGCGGTTCATATCCAGACCGCGAACGCGCAGACTCCGCAGCAATGGGTTGAGTGGGGTGATCGAGTCCACGGCGGATTCGGTAGCCTCATTGCCTACGGAATTCGAATTGGGCTCGACGCAATGGAACGTCTGGGCGCGCAACGGCGGGAGTTGATCGTCCACTACACCGACGGGCCGCAAACACCCTGCCCGTGCGTCGTGGATGGGATCGCCATCGCGGTATCGGCGAGCTTAGGGCAGCGTACCCTGTCGCTTGACCTAAACCGAACTGCTCCCGGGATGCTCGGGGAGGTCACGATTACACACAAGAAGTCCGGTCGCAAACTGACGTACGTGCTTCCCCAGTCCGCGCTGCCCCTGATGCAGGCTATCAATCGTGATGAGAAGGGCGTTGGTCGCTACGAGGCTGTAATGAAGCTCGATGCCGCGTTACTGTATCGCGTCGAGTAGGGAAGTTCCTCCGCGCTTGACAACGCCCGTGTGGCCCAACCATCCGATGAAGCGGACCGCTTCAAAGCGGGCTTCCGCCCGCTGTTTCGCGGCGGCTGATCGGAAGCGTTGGGCGTTCGGTTCCGCGATCAGTCCGAACGATTGATTCCCGCCGCCTCTTACTTCCGCTTTGGGTCGAACGCAGCCGGTCGCCACTGGTTCAGTGCGGCCAGAATCGGTCGGACCCGAAGCGGCTCCAGTAGATCAAGGCGACTGCGGTGCGTAGGGGGTCGCCTGTATTGGCTCCCGTTACATGACGCCCCCGCGACTGGAAGCGGCCGCGTATCATCTTCTGGTGACAAAGGCACCGCCTACTAGCGGCTCGATTCCGGGTTATCTGCGCGCGGCGCAGGTGCGCGGGGTCGTTCCTGCCGGGTACCGAATGCTCACGCTCGAACCCTTGACCGGTGGACGCACCGGCGCGCGGGTCGTCGCAATCCGACCCGGCTACGTTCTGAAAGTGTTGCCGCGTAACAACTGGCGGCTTGCGGCAATGCAAGCTCCTGACGCCGGAGAGGGACCGTTGTGGCTGAGCGGCGCCACGCGCGAGCTTCCCGGGCCAGTTGCGTGTCCGACGGTCGACGTTGCAGTCCACGTCGCCAACGACGAGTGGTGGATGCTCATGCGTGACGTGTCGGACGGCATTCGGGCGCGTGGAACATTCACGGAGCCCGACGAGCGGGCGCTGCTGGCAGCGATCGCCCGCTTGCACGCCCACTACTGGGATGGGCGCAACGGCCTCGACGGACTGCCGCTCGCTCCGGCCCGCGGCGTCACGGCCGCTTTTGCCGAGCCCCTCGCCTTCGCCGCCGGGCGCGCGGAACCGTCGGCGGACAGGGTGCCTGGATTCGTCGAGGACTTCA
>JBAVOG010000346.1:0-2771 GCA_049691875.1 Burkholderiales bacterium
ACGCGAGGCTCACTTCGAGCGCGTGCCACGCCGCGCGCCGGCCGGCCGCGTCGCCATCGAAGCAGAAGACGACTTCGTCGGTCAGCCGCAGCAGCCTTTGCACGTGCACCGGCGTTGTCGCCGTGCCGAGCGTCGCGACCACGTTCTCCACGCCGTTCTGCGCGAGGGCCACGACGTCCATGTAGCCCTCCACGACCACCGCGCGACCGGCTGCGCGAATCGCGTTGCGCGCCTGCACCAGGCCGTAGAGCTCGCGCCCTTTTTCGAAGAGCGGCGTCTCGGGCGAGTTCAAGTACTTGGGTCCGGGGGACCCCTTCCCTTCCCCCGAAGTTGGACCGGGGGACCCCTTCCCTTCCCTCGACGTTGGACCGGGGGACCCCTTCCCTTCCCCCGTAGTCTCCGCTCCGTCATCGCCTTGCGGAGCGCTCAGGATCCGTCCGCCAAATCCGATGACCCGGCCCCGCTGGTTGAGAATGGGGAATACGATCCGATCGCGGAACCGGTCGTAGCGCTTGCCCTGCTCGTTCTCGATCACCAGACCGCACTCGACGAGCGCCTTCTCGGCGTAATCCGGAAAAACCGCCTGCAAGCTCTGCCATGCGCCCGGTGCGTAGCCGATGCCGAACCGGGCGGCGATCTTTCCGGTCAGCCCGCGGCCTTTCAGGTACTCGATCGCGTTGGGCGCCTGCTTGAGACTGTCGCGGTAGAACTGCGCGGCGCGGTCCATGAACTCGTAGAGATCGGGGCCCTGCGGAACTTCGCGAGCGCCGCCTCGCGGCTCGAATTCGGGGAGCTTCATCCCGACCAGGTCCGCGAGGTCTTTCACCGCATCGACATACCCGAGACCCGCGTACTCCATCAGGAAGCCGATCGCATTGCCGTGCGCGCCGCATCCGAAGCAGTGGTAGAACTGCTTGGGCTGACTGACGGTGAACGAGGGCGTCTTTTCCGTGTGAAACGGGCAGCAGGCGACGAAGTTCGCGCCGGCCTTCTTCAGCGGAACCCGGGCGTTGATGACGTCGACGATGTCGACGCGATTGAGAAGATCGTTCTTGAACGACTCGGGTATCACGCCTCGCGCCCCGGCAGGATCGGAATCCTGCCCTGCCCTTCATTCCGCCACGTCGCTACTTCGGACACGCTCCGGACCGGCACCTTGAACTTCGGTCCGGGCGCATCGGTCCGGACGGGGCCGAACACCTCATCCTTGTATTTATAGGCTATTTTGCCCGTTACGCAAGCATTGGAGGGCCCTGGACGGCACTACCCGCCGGCCAGTTTCGCCCTCACCGCAGCGGACACTTTTCCCATGTCGGCGCGGCCCGCGAGCTTCGCCTTCAGTTGCGCCATAACCTTGCCCATGTCGGCCATGCCGCTGGCGCCCGTGACCTTCATGGCCGCGTCGAGCTCCTGGGCGATCTCCGCGTCGCTGGCCTGCTGGGGCAGGTAGGCCGAGAGCACGTCCACCTCGAAGGCCTCGGTGTCCACGAGATCCTGGCGACCCGCACTTCGGTACTGCTCGATCGAGTCGCGCCGCTGCTTCAGCATCTTCTCGATGACTGAAACGACCTCGCCGTCGGACAGCTCCTTGCGCTCGTCCACCTCGCGTTGCTTGATCGCGGCAAGAAAGAGGCGCAAGGCGGAGAGGCGCTGACTGTCCTTCGCCTTGAGCGCGGCCTTCATGTCGTCGCTGACGCGCGTCCTGAGGCTCATTCGCGGGTGGGGAGCAAGAATTCAGAGGGGGAAGTACAAAACGATGGGGGGTGAGGCTCCCACACCTCACCCTTCGCCAACCGTTCTCGGCCTAGTAGAGGCGGGGCGGCAGCTGCTGGCTGCGCAGGCGCTTGTAGCGCCGCTTCACGGCAGCGGCAAGCTTGCGCTTGCGCTCTTGCGTGGGTTTCTCGTAGAACTCGCGGGCGCGCAGCTCGGTGAGCAGCCCGGTCTTCTCGATGGTGCGCTTGAAGCGGCGTAGCGCCACCTCGAACGGCTCGTTCTCTTTGACGCGAACGGTCGGCATGAAAGGGTCGATCCCTCGGAAAAGCGAAAGGGGTCGAGTATAACAAATATCGAACGCTTGTCGGCCGTCAGCCCGCCTCCCCCGGCCAGGGTGCCATAATCCCTGGAGGGGCGCAGCGAGGCAATTTCCCGGGACAATTCCCGCCCCGGCCCGGCACGCCAATCCCGACACATCCCGACACATCCCGACCCACCATCAGGACAGATTGGCGCCCCATGCTCGTCCTCGGCATCGAGACCTCCTGCGACGAAACCGGCGTGGCGATCTACGACACCGACCGGGGGCTGCTCGCGCACGCCGTGCATTCGCAGATCGCCATGCACGCCGAGTATGGAGGCGTGGTCCCGGAACTCGCCTCACGCGACCATGTGCGCCGCCTGCTGCCGCTGGTACGCGACGTCCGCGCGCGCGCAGGGGTCCAGTTCGCCGCACTGGACGCCGTCGCCTACACAGAAGGTCCCGGACTGGCGGGTGCCCTGCTCGTCGGTGCGAGCGTCGCCGAAGCGCTTGCTCTGGCCCTGGGGATTCCCGCCATCGGAATCCACCACCTGGAAGGGCATCTGGTCTCGCCGCTGCTATCGCGGCACGCGCCGCAGTTCCCCTTCGTCGCGCTGCTCGTCTCGGGCGGCCACACCCAGCTCATTCGCGTCGGCGGCGTCGGCGACTACCGCCGCTACGGCACCACGATCGACGATGCACTGGGCGAAGCCTTCGACAAGACCGCCAAGCTGCTCGGACTGCCCTATCCCGGCGG
>JBAVOG010000347.1:0-2736 GCA_049691875.1 Burkholderiales bacterium
CCTTGAGCGCGCGCAGCGCGGGCTTGACGCCGGCCGCACGCGGGACCATCCTGATCGCGCGGAAGCGCGTCCGCCGCGCGATCAGGAATCGGTCGAAGTACGCGGACTTCTGAGTGCTGTACATCGCCACGGCTTCATGATCGAGCGACAGGCGAATTGCGGCGGTGTCCAGGCTCACGAAATGCGGCGCAAAGAGGATTCGCGGTCGACCCGGCATTGTGCCGAGGTTCGCGATGCCCTCCACCTGGACTGCCGCGCGGATCTCGTCCGCTGAGCCGAACCAGGCCGTGCAGGCGAGCGCCAGCCCCCGTCCGAGCGCGCGAAAGTGCCGCCGCAGCAACTCTGCGCGCTCCGCGTCCGGGAGGTTCGGAAAGCATAGTCCGAGATTGACGCGCACCACCGCACGCCGCTCGCGCGCAAGCCATCCGAATGCGGTCGCCATTGCCTCGCAGACTCGCCGGCGGAACGAGGGCGCAAGCTGCGCGAGCAACCAGACGAGGCCGATCGCGAGACGGGTCACGTGCCCCTGGTTTCCGGAGGCGGCACGTCCGGAGGCGCGACGCCCGGCGGCACTTTGTACCGGTTGTACGACCAGAGATACTGCTCCGGCTTTTCCCGGATGAGGTCTTCGAGCGCGCGATTGAGGTGACGCGCCGCGGATTCACCCGGCTTCGGATCCGGCATCGATCGGAGATGGATCCGGTAGCCCGCTGCGCGCGGCAGCCGCTCGCAGAAGGCGAGGACGACGGTTGCGCCCGTCGCGTCCCGCAGGCGCGTGGCGAGCGCCATGGTGTAGGCGGGCCGGCCGAAGAACTCCGCCCATTCGCCCTCGCCGCGGCTCGGCACCTGGTCGGGCAGGATCCCCACGGTCTCCCCGTTCCGCAATGCGCGCAGCAACGCGAATACGCCCTTGCGATCCGCGGTGGCGATGCGGATGTTGCCGCGCGCCCGGCCGGCACGCAGCAACGGCTCGAGAATCCGCTGACGTGGCGGTCGGAACATCACGGTGATCGGCGAATGCAGCGAAGCGAACTGGGCGGACACCTCGAAGCAACCGAGGTGGGGCGTGAGAAAGATGATGCCCTTGCCGCGCTCCTTTGCCTGCAGGAAAACCTCCGGGTTCACGACGTCGCGAACGAGCTTCACGATTTCTTCCTGCGGCCTCAGCCAGATCCAGGGCAGCTCCAGCAGCGTCTTGCCCGACTCCTCGATGACGGAACGCCGGATTGCGGGATTGCCGTATCCTGCACGATGCAGATTCTCGTCCAGCCGGCGGCGCTCACCGCCGGCGACGACGAACGCGATGCGCGCGATCAACGCGCCGAGCGAATGGACTGCCGCGAGCGGGAGCGCGGCAACGAAGCGGCAGAGCAGGAGCATGCGGACGTGGGATGGAAGGTGGGCGATGGGCCGTGGGACAGCCCACGCGCGAGTTCTGCTATCCTAATCGGCCCTATTCGGCCCAATTCGTTCACCACACAACAGCTCAACCCACGAGCTCAACCCACGAAAATTCCTATGAGCAGCTTTCAATTCACTTCCGAGTCGGTCTCGGAAGGGCATCCGGACAAGGTTGCCGATCAGATTTCCGATGCAATCCTGGACGCGATTCTAGCCCAGGACAACCTCTCTCGCGTCGCCGCGGAGACACTATGCAATACGGGTCTGATCGTGCTCGCGGGCGAGATCACCACCGATGCGATCGTGGATTACGCACAGGTCGCGCGCGGCGTCGTGAAGCGAATCGGCTACGACAACGCAGAGTACGGAATGGATTTCCGGGCCTGCGGCGTGCTCATCAATTACGACCGGCAGTCGAACGACATCGCGCAAGGCGTGGACAAGGCGCACGATGACCCGCTGAACCAGGGCGCCGGCGACCAGGGCCTCATGTTCGGCTACGCGTGCGACGAAACGCCGCAGCTCATGCCGCTTCCGATCTTCCTCGCGCATCGCCTGGTGCAGCGGCAGTCGGAGGTGCGACGCGACGGCCGCCTGCCGTGGATCGGCCCCGACGCAAAGTCCCAGGTCACCGTGAAGTACACCGACGGCAAGCCGGAATCGATCGACACGGTCGTGCTCTCCACGCAGCACCTGCCGGATGTCGACAACAAGGAGATCACTTCCGGCGTGATCGAGGAGATCATCAAGCCGGTGCTGCCCAAGAACCTCGTGAAGGGCGAAGTCCGCTTCCTCGTCAATCCGACCGGCCGATTCGTGATCGGCGGTCCGCACGGGGACTGCGGTCTTACCGGACGCAAGATCATCGTCGATACCTACGGTGGCGCGGCGCCGCACGGCGGCGGCGCGTTCTCCGGCAAGGACCCCTCGAAGGTCGACCGCTCCGCTGCGTATGCGGCGCGCTACGTGGCGAAGAACATCGTCGCCGCAGGCCTCGCCTCGAAATGCCTCGTGCAGCTTTCGTACGCGATCGGCGTGGCGCGGCCGACGAGCATCATGGTGACCACCTCGGGCACCGGGAAGATCCCGGACGACAGGATTTCCGAGCTCGCGCAGAAGCATTTCGACCTGCGGCCCAAGGGGATCGTCAAGATGCTCGACCTGCTCCGACCGATCTACGAAAAGACCGCGGCCTACGGGCACTTCGGCCGCGACGAGCCGGAATTCACCTGGGAGCGGACCGACAAGGCCAAGGCGCTCGCCGCCGAAGCGGGCGCCAAGGTCGCCGCATAGCCGCGCCATCCCTCGCGGCACGCGCGAGCGGCCCACCCGTTG
>JBAVOG010000348.1:0-1939 GCA_049691875.1 Burkholderiales bacterium
GGATCGACGCCGCACCCGGCAGGGTCAGGCCCAGAGCCTCGACCGCGCTGGTCATGGTGGAGGCGGTGCCCATCGTCATGCAGTGCCCGGGAGAGCGCGCGATGCCGTCCTCGATCTCCTGCCAGTCACGCTCGTCGATCTTGCCGGCCCGCAGCTCGGCCCAGTATTTCCAGCTGTCCGAGCCGGAACCCAGCGTGTTGCCGTGCCAGTTGCCACGCAGCATCGGCCCGGCTGGCATGAAGATGGCTGGAAGATTCATGCTGGTCGCCCCCATGACCAGTGCCGGCGTCGTCTTGTCGCATCCGCCCATGAGCACCGCCCCGTCCGCCGGGTAGGAGCGCAGCAGCTCCTCGGCCTCCATGGCGAGGAGATTGCGGTACATCATCGTGGTCGGCTTCTGGAAAGGCTCCGAGAGCGAGATCGCCGGCATTTCCACCGGGAAGCCGCCCGCCTGCCAGACGCCGCGTTTCACCTCCTCGACGCGCTGTCGGAAATGGGTGTGGCAGGGGTTGATGTCGCTCCAGGTGTTGAGGATCGCGATGACGGGCTTGCCGGCATAGTCGCTGCGGTCGTAGCCCATCTGCGCAGTTCGCGAGCGATGGCCGAATGCGCGCAGGTCCTGCGCGCCGTACCAGCGATGACTGCGCAGCTCTTGGGGTTTCTTTCGCACTTGGGCACCTCGTCGGATAAGCCGCGATTCTAAGGGTAGGCTTGCCAGATTGCGCGATGCGCCGGCAGGGTAAACTGCGCGCCGCGATCCCAGGGGAAAATCCGATGGCCGAGTCACACGTGTTTCATGCCGAACCGCTCGCGCGCGCGATCGAGGCGGTCGTTGCGGCGGGGGGCAGCGAGGCGGGCGAGGCGAAGCTCGTCGCCGAGAACCTCGTGCTCGCCAATCTCATGGGCCATGACTCCCATGGCATCGGAATGATCCCCCGCTACGTGGCCTCGCTCCTCGAAGGCGAGCTGACCGCGAACCGGCACCCCAAAGTGAAGCAGGACGGTGGCGCGCTTCTGGCGCTCGACGGCCGCAAGGGTTATGGGCAGGCGATCGGCCGCGAGGCGATGCAGATGGCGATCGAGCGGGCGCGGCAGCACGGCACGTGCGTGATGACCCTGGGTAACTCCCATCACCTCGGGCGCATCGGACACTGGGCCGAGATGGCGGTGGCAGAGGGATTCGTCTCGATCCACTTCGTGAACGTGATCTCGCTCGGGCGGGTGGCCCCGTACGGAGGCGCCGACGCGCGGTTCGGCACCAATCCCTGCTGCATCGGCGTGCCGCTACCCGGCGAGCCGCCGTTCATTCTCGACTATGCGACGAGTGCCGTCGCGCAGGGGAAGATGCGGGTCGCCCACAACAAGGGCGAGCAGGTGCCTCCCGGCCGGCTGATCGATGACAAGGGCAATCCGACGACCGATCCGCGTTACGTGGTCGTCCCGCCGTACGGGGCGCTCGTCACCTTCGGCGAGCACAAGGGGTACGGCATGGCCGTCGCCTGCGAGCTGCTCGGCGGGGCGCTCACCGGCGGTGGCACCTGGCACCAGGAGCAGCCGACGACGCAGCGCGTGCTGAATGGCATGCTGACCATCTTGATCGACCCGGAGCGTCTCGGAACGGCGGGCATCTTTTCGTCGGAGACGCGCGAGTTCCTCGATTGGGTGCGGAAGTCGCCGCCGGCGCCGGGCTTCGATCGCGTCCGCATCGCCGGTGAGCCGGAGCGCGAGACGCGCGCGCAGCGGGAGAAGGACGGAGTCCCGGTCGACACTGCGACCTGGACCGAGATCCGCGCCGCCGCTGCGAAGCTCAAGCTCGATCCCGATGCGGTGGATCGGCTCGCGCGTGGCGTAAATTAGAATTTATCTCGAAATTGCGGCCAAGGTTCTTCATGCAAGAGCGGGCGTACGAACAAGGGGAGCAATGCCCCTTGTATATCCC
>JBAVOG010000349.1:0-12808 GCA_049691875.1 Burkholderiales bacterium
CACGTAGACGCGGCGGCCTGGATCGATGAGGATCGCGAACGCGACGGTCCGCTTCTCCTTGTCCACGTCCGGAACGGCGTTCGCGTTCGCGAACGCATACCCCTCGTTGCCAAGGCGATCGGTGATGGCCTTGGTCGTCTCCGTGAGCTTGGTCCTGGAGAAAGTCTCGCCCGGCTTGATGACGATGAGCTTCTGGAGCTCAGCTTCGGGAAGCAGCAGCTGACCGCCGAGCGTGACGGCGGAGACCGTGTACCGATCGCCCTCCCGGATGTTGACCGTGATGTAGATGTCGCGCCGATCGGGCGTGATGGAGACCTGCGTGGACTCGATGTTGAAATCGAGGAAGCCGCGATCAAGGTAGAACGATCGCAGCGACTCGATATCGCCGCGCAGCTTCTCGCGAGAATACTGGTCGGTCTTGGTCCACCAGCTGAGCAACGTGGGGGTCGTAAGCGTGAATTGCTTGAGGAGCTCCTTTTCGCCGTACGCCTGGTTGCCCACGATATTGATCGACCGGATCTTTGCCGCGTCGCCTTCGTCGATCGTGAAGTTCAGCGAAACGCGGTTGCGCTCGAGTGGCGTGACCGTCGTCGCCACGGTCGCCGCGTACTTGCCTCGGGTGAGGTACTGGCGCTTGATTTCCTGCTCGGCCTTGTCCACCGATGCACGGTCGAAAGTGCGGCCCTCCGCGATTCCCGCTTCGCGCAGAGCCTTGCGCACCTGATCGGGCTCGAATTCCTTCATTCCCACGAAATCGATCTGCGCGATCGCCGGACGCTCCGTCACGACGATGACGACCACGTCGCCTTCGACCTCCACTCGGACGTCGCGAAAGAGGCCTGTCGCGAAGAGCGCCCGAATCGCCTCGGCAGACTTGGCCTCCGTCATCTGTTCGCCGACCTTGATCGGCAGATAGCCGAATACCGTGCCCGCCTCTATTCGCTGGATTCCCTCCAGACGGATATCGCGAATCGTGAAGGGGTCGAAAGCTAGGGCGCCTCGCGCACCCAGGACAAGTAGGAGGCCGAGCAGCGCCGCGGCAAGACCGCTTCTCATCGGTTCCGGCGTTGGTCTAGCTCGAAAGGAGCCTGTTTATATCGTTGTAAAAGGCAAACGCCATCAAGCACAGCAGCAGTGTCAGTCCTATTCGCTGGCCCAACTCCATCACGCGATCGGAGACCGGACTACCTTTCAAAATCTCGACCGAATAATACATCAAGTGCCCACCATCCAACATCGGGATAGGCAGAAGATTCAGCACGCCGAGACTGATGCTGATCAATGCGAGGAATGCCAGATACGGCGCCAGGCCGAGTTGCGCCGACTGGCCGGCGTAGTCCGCAATCGTGACCGGTCCGGAAAGGTTTCGCCACGACACGCTGCCCGTGACCATTCGCCAGAGCATGCGCAGCGAGAATACTGACATCTCCCAGGTCTTGGCGGTCGCGCGCCCGAGCGCCTCGACCGGCGGGTAACGGACTTCCACCAGGTAATCGCGCATGAGATCGGGGTCGATTCGCGAGCCGGCGCCGATGCGGCCATACGCCGAATCGCCGCGCGTAACCGATTCTGGAACGAGCGTGACCTGTCTCTCGCCCGCATCCCTCTCAATGCGCACATTCAAGGTCTGGCCCGGATTCGCCCTGACCTTGCGCACCAGCGCGCTCCAGGAATCGATCGGCTCCCCGTCGATCGAGAGAATGCGGTCGCCGGGATGCAGACCTGCTTTCTCGGCCGGCCCGCCTGCGGTCAATGTGTCGATCACCGGGGGAACCAGCGGCCGGTCGAGCCGCAGGCCGAGCTTGACTAGAAAATCACTCTCGAGGTCCGGGCCCTCCGGCGACGCGAGATCGAGCGTCCGCAAGCGGAGCGTCCGCCCGTCTTCGAGCACTTCGAGGCGTGCGTCACGACGCTCGAGCGCCAGGTCCAGCAGGCGCCAGCGCACGTCCCCCCAGCTGGTCGTGGACTGCCCATTCACCGAGCGGACGAGATCACCCCGCTTGACCCCGGCCGCTGCAGCCGGGGTGCCCGGATCGGGTGCGCCCAGAAGCGGCTTTGCTTCCTGGATGCCCGCGAGGAACAGCACCCAGTACAGGGCGATCGCCAGAAGAAAATTCGCGACGGGACCCGCGCACACAATGGCGATCCGCCGCCATACACCTTGCCGGTTGAATGCCCGCGGCAGGTCGGACGGCGCAACCGGACCCTCGCGTTCGTCGACCATCTTGACGTAACCGCCGAGGGGCACGGCCGCGACGACCCATTCGGTCTGGTCGCGTCCCAGCCGGCGCACCCAGATCGGTCGTCCGAAACCGACCGAGAACCGGGTCACCTTCACCCCGCACAAACGTGCCACCAGGTAGTGGCCGAACTCGTGCACGACGATCAGCAGGCCGAGCGCAACGATGAACGCCGCCAGTGTGTAGAGTATGCTCATACGGGTCTCGGATCCATGGTTCGCGCCGTGCCACGCGCACGGCGATCCGCCTCGAGCACATCGTCGAGTTCACTCACCGGGCAGGGAGGAATGGCGTCGAGCGTGGCCTCGATGACTTCGGTGATACGGGAGAAAGGCAATGCCCCCGCGAGGAACGCCTCGACGGCAACCTCGTTTGCCGCATTGAAAATCGCCTGGGCCGTTCCGCCCGCGCGCAGCACATCGTACGCGAGCGCGAGCGCCCGAAAGCGCTTGAAATCGGGACGCTCGAACGTCAGCGCACCGAACTCAGCGAGATCGAGGGGCGCGACGCCCGCATCGACCCGTTCCGGATAGGCCAGCGCCTGTGCGATCGGCGTGCGCATGTCAGGATTGCCGAGCTGCGCAATCACGGATCCATCCGCGTATTCGACCATCGAATGCACCACGCTTTGCGGGTGGATGACGACTTCGATCTGGTCCGGTGATGCGTCGAACAGCCAGCGGGCCTCAATGACCTCGAGAGCCTTGTTCATCATCGTGGCCGAATCCACCGAAATCTTGCGACCCATGCTCCAGATGGGATGGGCGCACGCTTCGTCAGGGGTGACGGAATCGAGCTCCGAAAGCTTGCGCGTCCGAAACGGCCCTCCCGATCCGGTCAGCAGAATCCGCTTGACTCCGGCCCGCTTGACGTTACTGGATCCGCCGGGAGGCAGACACTGGAATATCGCATTGTGCTCGCTGTCGATCGGGAGGAGCGGACCGCCGCCAGCCTTTACCGAGGCCATCAGGATCGGACCCGCCATGACGAGCGCCTCCTTGTTCGCGAGCAGGACTTTCTTGCCCGCTTGGGTGGCTGCCAGCGTTGGCCGCAGCCCGGCGCCACCCACGATCGCCGCCATGACCACGTCGACTTCCGCCATCGACGCGATCTCCACGAGCGCGTGTGCTCCGAAAAGCACCTTGGTCTCGGCGCCTGATTCGCGTAGACGTTTCTCCAGGTCTTTCGCGCCCACGGCATCGGCAACAACCGCATAACGCGGACGATACTCCGCGCACAGTCGAGCCAGCTCACGGACCTGACTATGAGCGGTGAGTGCGAAGATGCCGAAGCGGTCCGGGTGCCGCGCCGCGACATCGAGCGTCGATCGCCCGATCGAGCCGGTGGCGCCCAGAATGGCGAGCTGCTCGACGTGCCTCATGCGCTCATCCAGATCAGAGCGGCAAGAGGCAGCGTGGCAGTCAACGCGTCGACGCGATCGAGCACACCACCGTGCCCGGGAAGCAGGGTGCCACTGTCTTTCACTCCCGCCTGCCGCTTGAGTGCGGATTCGAACAGGTCCCCGAGCACGGCGAACACGGTCAGGATCTCCACGAAGGCGAGCGTCCAGAAGATCGTGCCCGGCATATCGCGCACGATTGCGGGCAGCTGTTGGGGCGCCAAGGCGACCCACGCCGCCGCATAGCAGGCAGTGGCAATCACCGCGCCGTAGAAGCCCTCCCAGGTCTTTCCCGGGCTGATGTGCACGGCCAGTTTGTGCATGCCGAACCGTCTGCCAGCGAAAAAAGCTGCGATATCGGCCACCCAGACGACACCCATTGTGAGGAGCAACGTTGCAGGCTGGATATTACGCAGTTGCACCAGCGCGAGATAGGTCGGAATGAGTACCACGACTCCCACGCCGAGGACGAGCCATGCCGCAGGGGCGGCCGGACGACGCCACAGCCAGACCGGGACCGCGACGGCCCAGAAGATCAACGCGAGCACGTACAGGGGATAGAGCAGCAACGCACCCGGTCGACCCACCCAGAATCCGAGCGCCCAGGCGAGCCCTGCGCCGGTGGCGCCGATTCCCACTGCGTAGGCCGTGCGTGATCGGCGCGATCTGCCGAGCGTGCGGGCAAAGCCCCACCACTCCCATGCCGCAATCGTCAGGATCGCCGTGGCTACCGTGCACCATCCCCAAGGAGGCAGCGCGAACAGCGCAATGAGCAGGCCCGCGGCCAGCGCCACGGCAGTGACAACCCTCGTCCGAAGCATGCGGGCGGGGGCCACCCGCCCGCTAGGCGCGGCGCCTGCGGGGCTCGGCACGTGATTTCGCAGTCTTTCGCGCAGCGCTGACCTGCTCGCTCGTGCGCCCGAAGCGGCGCTCACGTCCCTGATAGAACGCGATTGCGGCGTCGAGCGCGCGCGCATCGAAGTCGGGCCAGAGGGTGGGCGTGAAGCAAAGTTCGGTATATGCCAGCTGCCAGAGCAGGAAATTGCTGATGCGCTGCTCCCCCCCGGTGCGGATGAAGAGATCCGGCTCCGGCGCGTAGTTCAGCGCCAGGTGCCGAGCGAGATCGCTCTCGGTGAATGCAGCACCGTGGACGTGCGGTTCGGACACCATCCGATTGATGGCCTGCATCAGGTCCCAGCGGCCGCCATAGTTTGCCGCGATGGTCAGGGTAAGGCGGCGGTTTTCCGCCGTGAGCGCCTCGGCCTTGCGTGCGAGGGCGATGATGACGTCTCCGAACGGCTCCAGATCGCCGATGACCCGCAGGCGGATGCCGACTTCGTGCAGCTTGGTCACTTCCTGCTCGAGCGCGGCGCGGAACAGCTGCTGCAGAACGGAAATCTCTTCCGCGGGTCGCCGCCAGTTCTCGGAGCTGAAAGCGAACAAAGTCAGGTACTCGACGCCGCGTTCCACGCAATGCTTGACGGTCTCCCGGACCGCGTCTCGCCCGCGACGGTGCCCCGCCACGCGCGGCAGGAGGCGTTCGCGTGCCCAGCGCCCGTTCCCGTCCATGATGATTGCAATGTGGCGCGGGACCGCGTCCGTCTCGGGTATCGCCTCGGTCGTGCTCTTGAACATGCGGGTTACCGTTTCTGCGCTTCGTGTCGCGCCCGTCAGACTGCCATGAGGTCCGCTTCCTTCTGCTGCAGGATCTTGTCCGCCTCCGCGATGAAACGGTCGGTGAGCTTCTGGATCTCGTCCTGCGCGCGCCGCTCCTCGTCTTCCGAAATCGTCTTGGCCTTGAGGAGCTCCTTGAGATGATGGATTCCGTCGCGGCGCAGATTGCGTACGGCGACGCGGGCATTCTCCGCCTCGTGACGGACGACCTTGATGAGCTCCTTGCGGCGCTCCTCGGTGAGGGCAGGCATCGGCACGCGGACCAGGTCGCCCTGGGAGGCGGGATTGAGCCCGAGGTCCGAGTCGCGAATCGCCTTCTCGATCGCCGGCGCCATCTTCTTCTCCCAGGGGGATACGCCGATCGTGCGGGCGTCGATCAGCGTCAGATTGGCCACCTGGTTCAGCGGCGTCGGATTCCCGTAGTAGTCGACGACGATGTGGTCGAGGATGCCGGTGTGCGCCCGGCCAGTCCTGACTTTCGACAGGTCGGCCTTCAGGGCCTCGAGCGACTTCTGCATCTTCTGCTCGGCAGTCTTCTTGATCGTTGCGATGTCCATGGCAGCTTCTCCTCGCCCGGCGCGCCGGGCCATCCTTCGATATCAACAGTGTACGAGAGTGCCCTCGTTCTCGCCGATCACCACGCGGCGCAGGGCGCCGGGCTTGTTGATGCTGAATACGGTGACCGGAAGC
Organism: Burkholderiales bacterium; assembly: GCA_049691875.1. Classification (GTDB taxonomy): domain Bacteria; phylum Pseudomonadota; class Gammaproteobacteria; order Burkholderiales; family SG8-39; genus JAABRB01. The sequence goes on from JBAVOG010000349.1 coordinate 6,004, forward strand.
TTCTGGTCGCGGCACAGTGCGAGTGCCGTGGCGTCCATGACACCCAGGTGGCGTGCGATCGCCTCGTCGAAACTCACGCGCTCGTAGCGCCGTGCGCCGGGATCGAGCTTGGGGTCCGCGGTGTAGACGCCGTCGACCTTAGTCGCCTTGAGCACCACCTCGGCCCCGATCTCGCTGCCGCGCAAAGCAGCGGCCGTGTCCGTCGTGAAGAACGGATTCCCGGTTCCGGCGGCGAAGATCACGATCTTGCCTTCCTCGAGATAACGGATCGCCTTCGGTCGGATGTAGGGCTCGACCACCTGCTCGATGTTTATCGCGGACTGGACGCGGGCGATCAATCCACGCTGGCGCATGACGTCACCCAAGGCGAGCGAGTTCATGATGGTCGCCAGCATTCCCATGTAGTCGGCGGTCGCCCGGTCCATCCCCGCGGCGCCGAGCGCCACGCCGCGAAAGATGTTGCCGCCCCCGATCACGATGCCGATCTCGACCCCCATCTCCGCGACCGACGCGACCTCCGCAACGATCGTCTCGATGGTCTGGCGATTGATGCCGAAGGCGTCCTCCCCCATGAGCGCCTCCCCCGAGAGCTTCAGCAGGATGCGCTTGTAGCGGGGTGCCATGATTCGCTTGCCTTATTCCGTTTGGTCGCTGTTTGTCGCGGATAGGAAGGTCGATTGCGGCAGTCGCGTCACTTCTGGCCGGCGGATTTCGCCTGGGCCATCACCTCGGCGGCGAAATCATCCGATCGTTTCTCCAGACCTTCGCCGACCACGAAGAACGCATACGACAGGGCCCTTCCTTTGCGTGCGGCCAGGGCTCTTTCGACCGACTGTCCTTTCTCGTCCTTCACGAAGGGCTGGCCGAGCAGAGTGATTTCGTTGATGAACTTGGCGAGCCCACCCTCCACCATCTTGGCCGCGATCTCGGGCGGCTTGCCCGATTCCGTCGCGCGCGCCGCGAGCACGTCCCGCTCGCGACTGATCACATCGTCCGGAACGTCATTCCTGGACATGTAGCGCGGCTTGGCGAACGCGATGTGCATCGCGAGGTCCTTGCCCACGTCCGGGGCGCCTTCGACCTCGACCAGCACGCCGATCTTCACGCCGTGCAGATAGTGCCCGATCCGGGCCGCCGGATCGGATACGTGCGTACGGTGAAATCGGCGGATCGTCATGTTCTCGCCGATTTTCTGCACGAGCGCCCGGCGCTTTTCCTCGACGCTCTCGTCCCCGAGCTTCATGGCCGAAAGCGCGGCGACATCGGAAGGATTCTCCTTTGCGACCAGCTCGGCCAGCGCGTTCACGAAGCTCAGGAAATCCTCGTTCTTCGCAACGAAGTCGGTTTCGCTGTTGACCTCGACCATGGCGGCCACCTTGCCGTCCGCGGCGACGAACATTCCGATCGCCCCTTCCGCCGCGATGCGCCCGGCCGCCTTGTTCGCCTTCGCCCCGCTCCGGACCCGAAGCAAGTCCTCGGCCTTCGCCGAGTCCCCGCCTGCTTCCTCGAGCGCCTTCTTGCACTCCATCATCCCGAGACCCGTGGTCTCGCGGAGTTCCTTGACCATGGCGGCGGTGACTACTGCCATTCTCGACTCCTGTTAATCACGTTCTGATCCCGCTTGAAAAAATGGGGCTCGAAGCCCCATGAGGAAGACGTGCGGCACGGCTCGCTCAAGCCTCCTCCGCCCCGGCCTCCTCGACCTCGACGAACTCGTCTGCGCCGGCGCTGATGATCTCCTGCATCGACTGCGAGCGCCCCTCGAGGATCGCGTCGGCTACCCCGCGCGCGTAGAGGCGGATTGCGCGGCTCGAATCGTCGTTGCCCGGAATCACGTGCGCGACGCCGTCCGGAGAATTATTGGTGTCGACCACCGCAACGACCGGAATGCCGAGCTTGACGGCTTCCGACACGGCGCCCTTCTGATAGCCGACGTCGATGACGAACATCGCATCGGGAAGCGCGTCGAGATTCTTTATTCCGCCGAGACTGCGATTGAGCTTGGCCAACTCACGCTGGAAGTGCAGCGCCTCTTTCTTGGGCATCCGCTCGACCAGGCCGTCCTCCACCATCTGCTCCATCTCTTTCAGGCGCTTGATGGACTGGCGCACGGTCTTGAAGTTGGTCAACATCCCTCCGAGCCAGCGGTAATCGACGTACGGCATGCCGCAGCGGATGGCCTCTTCCTGGACGGTCTCGCGTGCCTGGCGCTTCGTACCCACGAACAGAATGACGCCCTTGTTCGCGGAAAGCTTGCGCACGTAGCTAGTGGCCGAGTTGTACAGCTCGAGGGTTTTCTCGAGGTTGATGATGTGGATCTTGTTCCGGTGGCCGAAGATGTACGGTGCCATCCGGGGGTTCCAGAACCGCGTCTGGTGACCGAAATGCACGCCGGCCTCCAGCATTTGACGCATGGTTGTTGCCATTCACTTCTCCGATTAGGGTTGACGACTGCCGCCGCGCTCACGCTAAACCCGGCAGCCGTCGGCTGGCAGGCACCCTAAGGAGCGGGCGGGAGAGTTTCCGGATTCGACCGTGGCACGTGAACATGAAAACGATTGCGCCGCTGTCTGCACCGGGCCCGGCCTAGAATGAATCGAAAAGCACGCAAGCACGAGCGATTCGACAATCCATGGCCAGACAACCGATGAGGATAGCACAACCAGGCGATGAAGTTCAAGAATTGCCTTGCGTTACAGGCGATTATGGAGTGCGTCCGAAGACCTCGCGGGCGGCGGGTGGTGCAAAATTGCCTCGCTGGTAGCGTTCCCTTATCCTTGTCCGTTTTTTGCAGATTCCTGACCATTCGATGCCAGTCGTCCCCAAGAGCGCCGAGGAGATCGAAGCCATGCGGCATGCCGGCCGGCTGGCCGCGGAGGTGCTCGATTTCATTGCTCCCAAAGTCCGGGCAGGTGTCAGCACAGAAGAGCTCGACCGGTGGTGCCACGACTACATGGTCGAGGTCCAGGGAACCGTGCCCGCGCCACTCAATTACGCCCCGCCGGGCTACAAACCGTACCCGAAATCGATCTGCACTTCGGTCAACCATCAGGTTTGCCACGGGATTCCCGGCGAGCGCGTGCTCAAGGCGGGCGACATCGTCAACATCGACGTCACCGTCATCAAGGAGGGCTATCACGGCGACACCAGCAGGATGTTCTTCGTCGGCGAACCGTCCATCCAGGCGCGGCGGCTCGTGGATACGACATTCGAGTGCATGTGGCGGGGCATTGCGGCCATCCGTCCCGGCGGGCACCTCGGCGATATCGGCGCGGTCATCCAGAAGCATGCCGAAGAACACGGTTACAGCGTCGTTCGTGAATTCTGCGGGCATGGGATCGGACGGAAATTTCACGAAGAGCCGCAGGTGCTCCATTACGGCAGGTCCGGCACCGGGCTCCGTCTCGAGCCGGGCATGATCTTCACGGTCGAGCCGATGATCAACGCCGGAAAGCCGGCAATCCGCGAGCTCGCCGATGGATGGACCATCGTGACCAAGGACCACAGCCTGTCTGCCCAGTGGGAGCACACCGTCTTGGTGACCGAGGCGGGATTCGAGGTTCTGACACTTTCGGCGGACGCCCCACCGATGCCGCAGCATCTCGCCGCGGCCTAGCGGGAATCCGGGCAATCATCGCCCGTGGCATGAGCGCCGTCCAACCGCGCCAGTCCGTCGATACGGCGCTGATTTCGGATTCGCGTGAGCAACTGGACAACGCACGAGCGGTGCTCCGTGCCGCCTATCTCGCCCGACCGGACGCGCCCCGATTCCTGAACCAGCACCGCCGCCTGGTCGACGTCCTGCTGCGGACCATCTGGAAGCGGGCGAGGTTCCCGCCAGGTTTCGCTCTCGTTGCCGTCGGCGGATACGGACGGGGCGAGCTGTTTCCGCACTCCGACGTCGACATTCTGATCCTGCTTTCCCGACCCCTGGCCGACGAGCATCGCGAATCGGTCGAGCATTTCATTGGCAACGTCTGGGACGTCGGGCTCGAGATCGGGCACAGCGTGCGTACGATCGCCGAGTGCGCCGAAGAGGCGGCCAAGGACATCACGATCCAGACGACCCTGCTCGAGGCCCGCCATCTCGCGGGCAGCCGGGCATCTTTCGACGCCCTGAACGAGGCAGTGAATCGGGGATTCGACGTCCGGCGCTACTTCAAGGCCAAGCGCGTCGAGCAGGAGCAGCGGCACGAGAAATACCAGGACACCCCGTACAGCCTCGAGCCGAATCTCAAGGAGTCGCCCGGCGGATTGCGGGACCTGCAGATCATCCTGTGGGTGAGCCGCGCCGCGCGCATCGCGAAGGACTGGCGTGCGCTCGCGTCCCAGGGGCTCGTTACGTTGGCGGAAGCGCGCCAGCTCAAGCGCCACGAGGACGTGCTCCGGCACCTCCGAATTCGCCTGCACCTGCTCGCAGGGCGGCGCGAGGACCGCATCCTGTTCGACTATCAGGATGCGCTCGCTTCCGACTTCGCGATCCCGCCCAGCGGCTCGAAACGGGCGAGCGAGGTGTTCATGCAGCGGTACTACCGCACGGCCAAGGCCGTCACCCAGCTGAACACCACCGTACTCCAGAACCTGGGCGCGGCGATCTTTCCGAGCCACGGTACGGCGCCTGAGATCATCAATTCGCGCTTTCAGACCGTGCGGGAGCTGCTCGACGCCCGTGATCCGGAGCTCTTCGAGCGCGAGCCCGGTGCGATCCTGGAGAGTTTCCTGATCATGCAGCAGCACTCGGAGCTGAAGGGCATGACCGCACCGACGCTGCGCGCGCTCTGGCGCGCCCGCGGTCACATCGACGCGAAGTTCCGAGCCGATCCGGTCAATCGGGCGCGCTTCATCGAAATTCTCCGGCAGCCGCGCGGCATTGTCCACGAGCTCCGGCGCATGAATCAGTACGGCATTCTCGGGCGCTATCTGCCCGCCTTCGGACGCATCGTCGGACAGATGCAGCACGATCTGTACCACGTGTACACCGTCGATCAGCACATCCTCCAGGTCGTCCGCAACATCCGGCGCTTCACCATGGTCGAGCATGCGCATGAGTATCCGCTCTGCAGCCGGCTCATCGCGGACTTCGAGCGCGCCTGGCTGCTGTACGTCGCCGCGGTCTTTCACGACATCGCCAAGGGCCGCGGCGGTGACCACTCCAAGCTGGGACAGCGCGATGCGCGGCGGTTTTGCATCGCCCACGATTTCGCAACCGACGACGTCGAGCTGGTCGAATTTCTCGTCGAGCATCACCTCACGATGTCGTCGTTCGCGCAGAAGCGCGACCTCGCGGACCCGGCGGTGGTGGCCGAGTTCGCGCGGATAGTCGGGACCGAGCGGCGCCTGATCGCCCTCTACCTCCTCACGGTCGCCGATATCCGCGGCACCAGCCCGAAAGTCTGGAACGCGTGGAAAGGCAAGCTTCTTGAGGATCTGCTGCGCGCCGCGCGCGCCGTCTTGCGCGGAGACGGGGTCGGCTTCGACCGGGACGTGCAAGCCAAGCAGGCCGAGGCGGAACGTCTTCTGCGGCTCTACGCCCTCTCGGACGATGCGAGCAAGCCCCTGTGGCGGGAGCTGGATCTCGCCTACTTCCTGCGCCACGAGCCGCAGGAGATCGCCTGGCAGACGCGTCACCTGCACTACCGGGTCGCCCCGGAAAAGCCCGTGGTCAAGGCGCGCCTGTCGCCGATCGGCGAAGGCATCCAGGTCATGGTTTACTGTCGCGATCAGCCCGACCTCTTCGCACGCATCTGCGGCTATTTCGGACAGATCGGCGACAACATTCTCGACGCCAAGATCCATACCACGCGCCACGGTTATGCGTTGGATACGTTTCTCGTGCTGTCTCCGCCCGGATCGTCGCCATACCGGGAAATGAGCAGCCTGATCGAGCATGACCTCGCCGAGCGGCTGGAGCGTCACGCGCCGCTTCCCCCGCCGATGAGTGGACGCATCTCTCGCCAGCTCAAGCACTTTCCCGTGACGCCGGAGGTGCACATCCAACCCGACGAGCGCGGCCCGTATCACGTCCTGTCGATCACGGCGGGCGACCGGCCCGGACTCCTCTACGCGGTCGCGCGAGTGCTCGGCCAGTATCAAGTCAGCCTGCATACCGCGAAGATCGTGACATTGGGCGAGCGCGCCGAGGACGTGTTCGTCGTGACCGGCACCGCGCTGCAGAACGAACGCAAGATGCTGCAGCTTGAGAACGATCTGCTCGCGGCCCTGCAATGAGCCGGGGCGTCACGCCTCAGTCGTCGCGAAGCTCCTGCCCCGGGAACAGCGTGTCGGTGAATCCGAAATTGGCCAGATCACGAATCCGCATCGGATAGAGGATTCCGTCCAGATGGTCGCATTCGTGCTGAACCACGCGGGCATGAAATCCGGTCGCGGTCCGATCGATCATCCCACCATGCTCGTCGTGGCCCTGATAACGCAGGTGAACGAAACGCGGAACGATTCCACGCATCCCGGGAACCGAAAGGCATCCTTCCCAGCCCTCCTCCACTTCGGCCCCGAGCGGGGTGAGCGTCGGATTGACGAGCACGGTATCGGGAACCTCTTCCGCGTCCGGATAACGGGGATTGCTGTGCACGCCGAATATCACGACTCGCAAACCGACACCGATCTGTGGCGCGGCGAGGCCGGCGCCGTCGAGATGCGCCATCGTGTCGCGCATGTCGGCAATCAGCGCCAGCAGTTCGGGCGTCCCGAACTGCTCGACCGGCCGCGCGATCTCCAGGAGGCGAGGATCACCCATACGCAGGACTTCGCGGATCATGGCAGCCTCGCCAGCTCCTCAATCACGTGT
>JBAVOG010000350.1:0-6016 GCA_049691875.1 Burkholderiales bacterium
GTGACCGGCCAGCCGCTCTTCTATCCGCGCAGCTTCCGGGACATCGAGTTCGGGCTCCTTTCCTTCGCCCGGACGTTCGACTGCGCGGGCGCCGCGCGCGGCGAGCGGGCGCACGTATCGTTTCCCCTCGGGATCCATCCGGTCGGTCAGATCTTCAGCCGTAGCGCGACCGCGCGCGGCATCACCGTGAACTGGGCTGGATCCGGCACGTCGACGCCCTCCGCGCTGCAGCTCGAGCTTATCCAGCGGCTCCGGCCGGACATCTGGCTCGGCATGTCGAGCTATGCGTTGCATCTTGCGAACCTCGCGGACGCGCGCGGCATCGATCTCGCGAACTGCGGCGTGCGGCGCGTGATGTGCTCGGCCGAGCCGGTGTCGAGGGCGAAGCGCGACAAGATCGAGCGCACCTGGGGCGCGCGGCTGACCGACACGTTCGGCATGACCGAAGCCGGAATGATGGGCGCCGAGGACCGGCCGGGCCAGGGTTTCCGCGTCTGGAGCGACATGTACCACATGGAGATTCTCGACCCGGAGACGCTTCTGCCGGTGAAAGAAGGCGTGATCGGCACGCTGGTGGTCACCGCACTCTGGACCAACAACGTGACTCCGTTCCTGCGCTGGAGCTCCGGCGATCTCGTGAGCTACAACGAGGCCGACGACGGGGTCGGTCCATATTCAGTCTTTCCACGCATCACGCACGCGCACCGCACCTCCGGATTCTTCAAGGTGCGCGGCGTCAACCTCGGGCACCAGGATCTCGAAGACCTGCTGTTCCGCCGCGCCGAGATCGGCGACTTTCTCGCCGAGGTGCTGAACGACGGTGACCTGGACCTGCTGCGCCTGTCCATCGAGGTTCACCGCGGCGCCGATGCGAACGCCGTTGCCACGTCGGTCGCTGCCGACGTGAAGGGGACTTTCGAACTGGCAGCGGAAGTGGTCGTGCTCGAGTCCGGGACGCTTGCGCGGGCGTTCGAGGCCAACATCAAGGCCGCTCGCTTCGTCGACCGGCGGAGCGGCTAGAACCCCGGATCGAAAGCGATCCGCAAAGGGTTGCTCCGCACGGACTCGTCACGGCCGAAGCGTGACGTTCGTCACGCGAAACGGGGCAGCGCGGCCGGAACTGTGCATCCGGCACGAAACGACGGCGGCAGACGACGGCGAAACCGTACGTCATCGCGCCTAGAGTTCCTCCATCGGACGCGCCGAATTGTGCGCGGCACCGAAGGCAAGGAGGAAATCCGATGACCTGGACTCCGATCATGACCTACCTCGCGGCTACGGCGGGCGCTGCCGGCCTCGCCTACCTGGTCTGCGTGACCTGGATCTGCGTGCGCGACGTGCGGTCGGACAGACGCATGCAGCGGCGCCGGGACGCCCAGCGGCAGGTCGACTGGACGCCGGCGAGCTCGCGCTAGGAATTCAGCCGCTCGTCGCGCGGCGCGATCTCCGTGACGAGGTCGCGCACCAGCGCCTTGTTGGGCAGTGGCTCGATTCGCATCGCGCCCGCGTGCAGACGCGCCGTACAGGCATAGACCGTCTTGCCATCCAGCCGCACCATGCATTCCTTGCAGGTATTGGCATTGGTGCACGAGTAACGGATGGCAAGCGTCGGATCGTGGTGCGACCGGATCCACCGCAGGCCGTCCAGCACCGACTGTCCCGGCTCGAAAGGCACGTCCCAGCATTCGTCGCGTGGCGTCTCGCCCGGTGCGCCACGACGGATGATGAGTGTCGCGCGATCGCTCATGCGGGAACCGCCCGCTTCTCCAAGTGCAGCGCATCGCCGGCGAGCGCGATGACCTGGTTCACGCTCCACTGCCCGTCCAGCCCGGGAAAATCCTCGCGCTGGTGGGCGCCGCGCGACTCGGTCCGCGCGAGCGCTGCGGTCGCGACGCATTCGCCGACCCGCGCCATGGTCTCGAGGTCGAACCAATCGGCGAGCACGCCGTCGAAGGCCGTATCAGCCACCGGCTTGAGCGCAGGAAGCTCCTTGCGCAACGCACGCAGCATACCCAGCGCACGCTCCAGACTTGCCTGCGTGCGGAACGGGCCCACGTCGTCCTGCATCGTGGACTGCACCGCCTCGATCATGGCTGCCGGATTGAATCCGCGACCCGGGGTGCCATCCACGATTCGCCTGCGCGCAGCATTGAACGCCGAGGTATCCGCGCGCACCTGCCCGCGCGCAGATCGCGCCGCAGCCGACGCGCCGGCCTGGCTCCCGAACACCAGTGCTTCGGTGATGGCATTGCCGGAGAGGCGATTCGCGCCGTTCGCGCCACCCACCGCTTCCCCGGCAGCGTAGAGTCCGGGCACGCGCGTCGCCAGTTTCGCATCCACTCGCACGCCGCCCATGTGATAGTGCGCGATGGGCGCGACTTCCACGGCCTGCTTCGTGAGGTCGATGCCGTTCGCTGCCAGCCGGTCGATCACCGGCCCGCCCGCCGCTCGCAGTTCTTCCTCGGTGTAGTGTTCGAACGACAGATAGGCACCGCCGTGCGGCGTACCGCGGCCGGCCGCGACCTCCTTCTCGATGGCGTAGGTCGCGACGTCACGCGTGACGACGTACTTGCCGTCGTCCTCCGACCCGTACCGCTGGATGAACTCCTCGCGCGCGCCGTTCAGCAGCCGCCCGCCCAGCTTGTAGCGAAACGGGTCCCACATGATCGGATCCATGCCCACCAATCGCGGCGCCAGATGCCCGATCGGAAAGAATTGCACAAACTCCATATCGACGAGCTCCGCGCCCGCGGCAAGCGCCAGCGCGTAGCCGTCGCCGCTCATGTTGAGCGAGGCGCTGTTGCGACGGTACATGCGCGTGAGGCCACCCGTAGCGACGATCGTGGCGCCTGCGGCGATGCTCACCGGCGTGCCCGTGGGCAGATGCATGGCCGTCGCACCGACGCACTCGCCGTCGCGCAACGCGAGCTCGCTCACCAGCAGGTCGCCGATGCGGCGAATTTCCGGCGTGCGGTTGAGCCGTGCGCGCAGCGTTCGCGACACTGCCGGACCGGTGTTGAGGTAGTCGACGTACACACAGCGCGGCCGGTCGTGCCCGGGCGCAAAGGCGCGCTTGTACGCGCCGTTCTCGCGCGCCCAGCCGACACCCCACGCATCCATCTCGCGTATGCGCGCGGGACCGACCTCGCACAGGAGCTGCGCGAGCGCCGCATCGCACAGCCCGCGGCCCGCGGTGAGCGTGTCCGCGAGATGGTTCTCCCAGTGGTCGAGCCCCTGCTCCTCGAGCGCGACCGCAACCGTCATTTGCGCCATCACCGTGGCCCCGCCCCGCCCTATGAGGCTGCGATCGGCGAGAATCACCGAGCGACCCGCACGTGCGGCCTCGATGGCGGCGTACATCCCGGCGCCGCCCGCGCCGATGACGAGCACATCGGTGGTGAGGTGGCTCGGAAGCGTCACGCGGTCCGCGGCGAGGCGCCGCGCTCAGGCCACTTTGCGTGCTGCCTCGGCGAGCAGACCGGCAGACACGAGCGCACGGCGGATACGCTCGATCTCGACGGCGGGTAGCTTCACGAGCGGTGGACGCACCGTCGCGCGCGGGAGCTTGCCGAGCAGAACGAGCGCTTCCTTCATGCGATTGTGCATATCGACCGACGGCTCGGCGTAGAACACGTCGGCGGTCGGCCAGATGCGATCGTTGAGACGCCGCGCAGTGGCGAGGTCGTTCGCCTGCACTGCACGGAAGAGCTGCGCCTGCAGGTCGGCGATGACCGAGCCGCTGCCCGACAGCAGGCCGTTGCAGCCGAGGACCAGCGAGCTCATCAGCCAGGCACTGTGCGTCGTCAGCACGTTGACCGGTGGCGTGCGCGACTGCAGCACTCGGACGTGTCGCTCGTGCAGCACCGGATCGGAGCACCAGTCCTTGATTGCGCGCACCGTGGGCACCGTCTCGAGGATCTCGAGCAGCGTCGCAAGCGGATAGCCCTGTCCGCCGGCAAGCGGATACTGGAAGACGATCAGCGGCAGATCGGTGACATCCGCGATGCGCTTGAAATGATCGACCGCCATCGCGGGGCGCTGACCGAAGGTGTAAACGCCCGAGGGAAACACGAGCAGCGCCGACGCGCCACCCTCGTGCGCCATCCTCGCGATGCGTGCAGCGTCGAGCGCATTCTCGGCATAGATGCCGTTCACGACCGGAAGGCGGTCGCCGATCTCTTCCACCGTCATCGCCAGCACGCGCTCCTGCTCGGCAAACGTGCACGAGGCCACTTCCGATGCGTGCGCATTGGTGGTGACCGCCGAGATCCCCTCGACCGAGGCGACGTCGCGCAGATGTGTGTGGTAGGACGCCTCGTCGATCGAGAGGTCCTCGTGGAACGGCAGCAGCACGGCCGGAATGACACCGTGCGGGACATAGTCGCGATGCCTCGGCATGTTCGACTCCTTGGCCTGAAACCCGGGTTCCAAGTGTACCGAAATGTACCGCCGCGGGCTCGGAGGAATCCATTGCCGAAATCGTTTTCCGTCCGGCAATTGATCGATACCGCCTCGTCCCACTATCATGCGTCGTTTACGCGCATCATCGACGAAAGGAATGCCAGTGCTGCTAAAGGACAAGACCGTAGTCGTCGTGGGGGGTTCCTCGGGAATCGGATATGCCACTGCCGAGCTTTGCAAGGCCGAAGGTGCGAAGGTGATCATCGCCTCCCGTCCCGGCGAAAAGCTGCAGGCGGCCGCGCAGCGCCTCGGCGTGCGGGCCATCGCGGCGGACGTCACCAGCGACGCGGCCGTCGAGAGCCTGTTCCAGGAGTGCGGCACCGTGGATCACGTAGCCGTGACTGCCGCCCAGCTTCGCTCCGCCCATATCAGGGAACTCTCGATCGCGGATGCGAAAGCGACCATGGAAAGCAAGTTCTGGGGCGCGTGGCGCGTGGCGCGGAGCGCCAGCATCACTCCCGGCGGATCGCTGACCATCGTGTCCGGATTTCTGAGCGTGCGCCCCCGGCCCGCGTCTGCGATCGTCGGGGCGGCGAACGGCGCGCTGGAATCCCTCGCGCGCAGCCTGGCGATCGATCTCGCACCGGTCAGGGTCAATGCGGTCTCGCCGGGGATCATCGACACGCCGATCCGCGCGGCGATGCCCGAAGCCGCGCGCAAGACGATGCTGGAAAACGTGGCCGCCGCCCTCCCCGTCAAGCGGGTCGGCATCGGCGAGGACATCGCGCGTCAGATCCTCGCCTTCATGACCATCGGCTTCATGACCGGCTCGGTCGTGTACGTGGACGGCGGCGGACTCGTCGTCTGAGCAGCGCAGGAGATTTCATGAAGCTCTACTTTTCACCTCCCTCGCCCTACGCGCGCAAGGTACGCGTGGCGGTGCTCGAGCTCGGTCTGACCGATCGCGTCGAAGAGATCGACACGAAAGTCGCACCCCACCTGCCGAACGAAGCGTTCGGTCTGAAGAATCCGCTGATGAAGGTCCCGGCCCTCGAGACCGACGAAGGCCTGGTGCTCTTCAACTCGCCGATCATCTGCGAGTATCTCGACGCCAAGGCCGGGGGCAATCGCCTGATTCCGCTGCACGGCGACAAGCACTGGAAAACCTTGCGGCGCCAGGCGCTCGGCGACGGCATCCTCGACGCGGGCATACTGCGGCGCTATGAGTTGGCGGCGCGACCGGAGAATCTGCGCTGGCCCGAGTGGCTGAAGGGACAGCAGCTGAAAATCGATTTCGCCCTCGATGTGGCCGAGCGCGAGGCAGGCGGCTGGGGAAAGACCGTCGATCTCGGCGACATCGCGATCGCGTGCGCGCTGGAGTGGCTCGATTTCCGGTTCGCGGACGACAACTGGCGCACCCGCCGGCCCAAGCTGGCGACGTGGCTCGCCGAGTTCGCACTGCGGCCGTCGATGCTGAAGACCCAGCCGCGCGCCTGACCACGCCGAAACCTCCGAAATTCGCTCAGAGCATCAGGCCGGCCGGCAGCGGCAGCCCGAGTGCATGCTGGCCATACGCGGCCGCCTGGACGTCCCAGGTGAGCGCAATGTGCGCGGC
>JBAVOG010000351.1:0-1646 GCA_049691875.1 Burkholderiales bacterium
GACATCCACGAACGTGAAGCGCTGCTGCGGCGCCTTGACCGACAGCACGCGGGTCGTGTCGCTCGCCCCGGCTTCGCCCTCGAGGCGCAGCGGCAGATCGCGGCCGTCCGGCCCGACGAGGCCGACCGCGAGCGGGACGTGAAACGGCAGTTTCGTCTCCTGACCGGGCGTGGGACCGCAGGTCTGACCGACGTTGAGAAAATACCGCCGTGTTGCCGGGTCGTACTTGCCGGTCGCCGAGAGAACGGGCGTTCCGGCCTGGTCGTACCAGCGCCTGAATTGCGCGAGGTCGGCGCCGGACGCGTCCGCCATCGCGTGCAGGAATTCGTCGCAAGTCACGGCCTGTCCGTCGTGCCGCTCGAAATAGAGGTCCATGCCGCGGCGGAACGCCCGGCCGCCGATCAGCGTGCGGATCATCCGCACGACCTCGGCGCCCTTCTCGTAGACCGTCGCGGTGTAGAAGTTGGTGACCTCCATGTACGACTGCGGGCGCACCGGGTGCGCCATCGGCCCGGCATCCTCCGGGAACTGCGCGGCGCGCAATCCGCGCACCTCCCGGATGCGGCCGACCGGGCGCGAGTACATGTCCGCGCCGAACTCCTGATCGCGAAAAACGGTGAGACCTTCCTTCAGCGAGAGCTGGAACCAGTCGCGGCAGGTGACCCGGTTGCCGGTCCAGTTATGGAAGTATTCGTGCGCGACCACCCGGTCGATGTTCTGGTAATCGAGATCGGTGGCCGTGTCCGGCCGCGCGAGCACGTACTTCGTGTTGAAGATGTTGAGGCCCTTGTTCTCCATCGCCCCCATGTTGAAATCGCCGACCGCCACGATCATGTACTGATCGAGATCGAGCTCCAGCCCGAAAACGTCTTCGTCCCATTTCATCGCCCGCTTCAGGGCCTGCATGGCGAACCCAGCCTGGTCGATCTTGCCCGGCTCGACGAACACCGAGAGCTTCGCGCGCTTGCCGGAGCGCGTGACGTAGCTGTCCTCCAGCTCGTCGAGCTTCGCCGCCACCACCGCGAAGAGGTAGGACGGCTTGGGAAATGGGTCGACCCATTTCACCCAGTGCCGCTGGAGTTCTTCTCCCCTCCTTTCCAAGGAGGGGTGCCCCGCGGATGCGGGGTGGGGTGGTTCAACTCCGCGCGCAACCGGATTCCCGTTCGACAGAAGATGCGGATACCGCGCGCGATCGGCCCTGATCGTGCACGTATAGCGCGCCATCACGTCGGGTCGATCGAGGAAGTAAGTGATCCGGCGGAAGCCCTCCGCCTCGGACTGGGTGAAGAAACCGTCCTTCGAGGCATAGAGGCCCATCAGCTTGGTGTTCTTGTGCGGCGCGATCGACACCGCGGTTTCGAGCGTGAAGGCATCGGGCACGGCGGGAATCGTCAAGCGCTCGGCGTCGAGCGCGTAGTCCGGGTCGGCCAGCATCCGGCCGTCGAGCGTGAGCGAGACGAGTTCGAGCTCGTCGCCGTCGAGCGCGAGCGGGGCATCCGGATCGCCGGCGGCGGGATTCCGCCTGACCTCGAGGCGCGCCTTCACCAGCGCATGGTCCTCGTGGAGGTCGATGTCGAGCTCGACCGCGGGAATCAGGAAGGCGGGCGGACGGTAGTCCTTGAGATGGATGACGGTGGGCACCGGAT
>JBAVOG010000352.1:0-2245 GCA_049691875.1 Burkholderiales bacterium
GAGCTGTACAACGTCGCGGACAAGGTGAAGTACGTCTCGCCGCGTCACGAGCAGGTGGCCGGCCACATGGCCGACGGCTACTTCCGGGTGAAGCACGAGCCGGTGGCGACGCTCACCTCCACCGGTCCCGGCTCGGCGAACATCATCATGGCGCTCGCCGTGGCGCAGACCGATTCGTCGGCGCTCCTCGCGATCACCGCCAATGTGCCCACCTCGCAGTTCAACCGCGCGCCCTTCCAGGAGCTCAACCGCCACAACCAGGCCGACTATCCCAACGTGGTGCGGCCGGTGGTGAAGCGCAGCTTCCAGCCCACGCGCGTCGAGATGCTGCCGCTCATGCTGCGTCAGGCCGCGACGACGATGACGAGCGGCCGCCCCGGTCCGGTCAACGTCGACGTGCCGTTCAATCTCTTCCAGGAAGAAGCGGACGTGGCGCTCGAGGCGCCGTGGCACGGCATGAATCTGCGCCGCAGCGGCGCCTCGCAGGAGGACGTGAACAAGGCGCTCGATCTGCTGCTCGCGGCGAAGCGCCCCGCCCTGTTCATAGGTCACGGTGTGACGCTGTCGGAAGCCTCTGCAGAGCTCACCGCGCTCGCGAAGCGACTGAACATCCCGGTGATCAGCTCGCCGAACGGCATGGGCTGTCTCAACATGGACGACCCGCTGTCGCTCGGCTTCATCGGCCGCAACGGCGCGTACCCCGCAAACCAGGCCGGGCGTCACGCCGACCTCGTCCTCGCGATCGGCGCGCGCTTCGACGACCGCTCCTCGTCGTCGTGGATACCCGGCTACTCGTGGAACTTTCCGCACACCAAGCTCATCCACGTCGACGTCGATCACGCCGAGCTCGGCCGCAACTATCCGCCCGACCTCGGCATCCTCGCCGACGCAAAGGCCTTTCTCGAGCAACTACTCGCCGCCCTCTCCAACCGGAAGCTCGACGGCACGCAGCGCCTCGCCGAGTGGCAGGCGCAGATCACGGGCTGGAAGAAGGAGTGGGACGCCTACACGCGACCCAACTTCGACATCCACGCCTCGCCGCTGCGGCCCGAGCGCGTGGTGGCCGACTGCCGCGCGGTACTGCCCGATGACGCGATCATCTCGCTCGACTCCGGCGTCCATCACAACTGGTACATGCAGTTCTGGAACGCGCGCCGGCCGCAGACGATGCTCAATACCTGGGGATACTCGGGCATGGGATTCGGGCCGTGCGCGATACTCGGCGCGAAGCTTGCCGCCCCCGACCGGCCGTGCGTGGCGATCTGCGGCGACGGCGGATTCACGATGGTGCCGCACGTGCTCTGCACGGCGGTGGAATACAACATCCCCGCCGTGTGGGTCGTGTGGAACAACTTCTCCTGGGCCGCGATCCGCGACATCCAGTACGGCCTCTTCAAGGGGCGCGAGATCGGAACCGGCTTCTACGAGGGCCCGGAGGGCAAGCCCTACAACCCGGACTTCGCCGCGTGGGCCCGTGCCTCCGGCGTGGAAGGCATGACGGTCACGAAGTCGCAGGACTTCAAGGGCGCGCTCGAGCACGCGGTGAAGCTCGGCAAGCCCTGCCTGATCGACGTGCACGTGGACCAGAACATCCGGCCGCCCTCGACCGGTACGTGGCAGCTGCCGCCGATCCCGTACACGGAGCCCGTTTTCGGCAAGGCGGCGCCCTTCACGGAGAAATAGCCATGGCCCAAAAGCAGAAGCGTGCTTCGCCCAAACCGACATCCTCGATCCGCAACATCGCCGAGGTCGACTGGGAGGACCTGGCGGGACATTTCGGCGGCGCCTATTCGAAGTTCCTCGTGCATCCGGAAACGACCGGCGCACGGCACGTCGACTACCGCATCTCCTGCTACCAGCCGCGCGCATACGTCGAGCTGCACGCGCACAAGATCCAGGAGCAGATCTATCACGTGCTCGAAGGCGAGGGCCTGATGCAGATCGGCGCGAAGCGCCAGGTGGTGCGCCGCCACGACGTCATCTACATCACGCCGGGCGTCAAGCACGCGATCTACAACACCGGCATCACCGATCTCGTCTTCATCGTCGTCACCACGCCGCCGCGCGACGAGTGAAGTGACGGGCGCGTAGCAGACTGCGGAGATTGCGTGGCCGGCCCGACGATCGCCGTCTTCACGAAGAACCGGACGAATCCGGCCTACGAGGGCGCCCGGCTCGGGGCGGATCGCGTCGCCGCGGCGCACGGCATCCGTACGGTCCACTACGTCCCCGAGAAGCCCGACGA
>JBAVOG010000353.1:0-5067 GCA_049691875.1 Burkholderiales bacterium
GGGCTGGGCGCCGCCGGCCTGAAGAAGCTCGAGCTCGCGCGCGCTCTCGCCACGCGGCCGCAGCTGCTGCTCGCCGACGAGTCGCTCGGCGGCCTGGACCACGCCGAGATGGACCAGGCGGCTGACATGCTGGCCAGTATCCGCGCGCGACGCGGCATCACCATCATCTGGGTGGAGCACATCATGGGCGTGCTGATGCGGGTCGTGGACCGCTGCATCGTTCTCGACCACGGCGAGGTGATCGCCGCGGGCCGGCCGGAGGAAGTGGCGCACGACCGCAAGGTGATCGAGGTCTACCTCGGCACCGACGCCGGGGACGTCCAGGCCACAGTCGCGGCGAGGGGCGATTAATGCTCAGCCTGGCGGCGGTGTCGGCGGGCTACGGCGGCTTCCAGGCGCTGTTCGACGTCAGCCTCAAGGTCAACGCGGGAGAGTCGGTCGCCGTCATCGGGCCGAACGGCGCCGGCAAGACGACGCTGCTGCGCGTGATCTCGAAGCTGATCGAGGCACGCGCGGGCGAGATCCGCATGGAAGGCCGGCGCCTGAACGACGTGCCCGCGCACGAGGTGATCGGTTGCGGCATCGCGCACGTGCCCGAGAACCGGCGCCTGTTCGCCAAGCTCTCGGTCGAGGACAACCTGCGCATGGGCGCCTACATGCCGGCATCGCGCGCCCGCTACGCCGAGCGGCTGGAGTTCGTCTACTCGCTCTTTCCGACCATGCGCGAGCGGCGCCACCAGATCGCCGGCACGCTTTCAGGCGGCGAGCAGCAGATGTGCGCCATCGGCCGCGCGCTGATGTCGGGACCCAAGCTGCTGCTGCTCGACGAGCCCTCGGCGGGGCTTGCGCCGGTCGTCGTGCAGTCGATCTTCGACCTGGTGCGGCGCATCTGCGGGGAGGGCTACACCGTGCTGATCGTCGAGCAGAACATCCGGCAGGTGCTCAACGTCGTGCACCGCGCCTACTTGCTCGAGACGGGGCGCATCCGTCTCTCGGGCACGAGCGCCGAGCTGCTCGAGAGCGAGCTGATCAAGAAGGCCTACCTAGGCCTGTAGGGGGAGGCGACATGGGCATTTTCGATATCTTTCTGCTCGAGGCGGTCGTGAACGGCCTGCTGCTGGGCGGCGTGCTGGCGCTCCTCGCGCTCGGCCTCAACCTTGTCTTCGGCGTGATCGACGTGGTGTGGATCTGCTATGCCGAGCTGGTCATGATCGGCATGTACGCGGTGTACTACTGCCACAACGTGTTCGGCTTGCCGCTGTGGCTCGCGATGCTCCTCGCGATCGCCGCCGTCGCGGTACTCGGCGCGATCCTGCACCAGTTCGTCATCCGCCCGGTGCTCACCGCCGAGCCGATCAACCAGCTGCTGGTGACGGGCGGGGTGCTCTTCTTCCTGCAGGCGGTGGCGACGCTCGTCTTCGGCGTCGAATTCCGCAACGTCGGCATCAGCCTGCCCGGGCTTGAGGTGGGCGGCATGTTCCTCAGCTTGGCGCGCCTCATCGCCTTCCTGGTGGCGCTCGCGGGGATGGTCGGCGTGTACCTCTTCCTCACCCGCACTTTCCTCGGCACCGCGATCCGTGCGATCTCGCAGGATCGCGCCATCATGCCGCTGATGGGCGTGAACGCGAACCGCATCTTCGTCATCACCTCGGCACTCGGCGGCGGGCTCGCGGGACTCGCCGCCTGCCTTCTGGTGCTGCAGTACGACATCCACCCGGCAATCGGACTCACCTTCGGCCCGATCACGTTCCTGATCTGCGTGATGGGAGGCCTCGGGAATCTGGTCGGCGGCTTCATCGCCGCGTTCATCTTTGCGCAGTTCATCTCGGTGGGTGGCTATTTCCTGCACCTCGAATGGGGCTACGTGATCGCGTTCCTGTTCTTCATCGCAGTCATGTTCTGGCGGCCTCAGGGCATCCTCGGAGGGAAGTAGCGATGGCCCTCTCGTGGCGCTGGATCGCGCTGGTGGCCCTCGCGCTCGCGCCGCTCGCGGGCATGGGTGGCTATCCCCTGCACCTGTTGATCATGTCGTTGCTGTGGGCCTTCGTGTACACCGGCTGGGCAATCATGGGACGGCTCGGCATGGTCAGCCTGGGACACGGCGCATTCCTCGGCATCGGCGCCTACGTGGTTGTCATGGGCTGGAACCACTTCGGTCTGTCTCCCTGGCTCGGGGCGCCGCTCGCGCTCGCGGCAACCGCGCTGGTCGCCTTGCTCATCGGCTACCCGTGCTTCCGCTTCAAGATCGTGGGCCACTATTTCGCATTGGTCACGCTCGCGCTGTCGGAGGTGGCGAGACTGATCATCGTTGCGCTGCGCGACCAGACAGGCGGCTCGCTCGGCGTGACGCCGGTGACCGCGCTGTCCGAGGCGCCGTGGTCGCTCGGCGCGCTGCAGTTTTCCTCCAAGCTCGTATGGTTCTACATCATCTTCGCGGTGTGGCTCGCCGGCCTGTGGGTCTGGACGCGCGTCGACCGCTCGATGGCGCGGCTCGCGCTCGAGGCGATCAGCCAGGAGGAGGAGGCTGCGGCCTCGGTCGGCATGAACGTCACCCGGCTCAAGCTCGGCGTCACCATGATCTCGGCGCTGATGACCAGCCTCGGCGGGGTGCTCTACGCGCAGTACCAGCTCTACGTGAATCCGGAGACCGTGTCGGGCATCGGGGTCAGCCTGCAGATGGTTTTCGGCGCAATCGCCGGCGGAATGTTCGTGCGCCTGGGCCCGACGGTGGGCGCAGCCTTCACGTTGCTGCTGGCCGAGGCGCTGCGCCTCGCGTTCGGCCACGACATCCACGGCCTGGACGCCACGATCTACGGCCTGATGCTCGTGCTGTTCATCATCTTCATGCCGAAGGGAATCCTCGGCGCGGCGCAAGGCGCCTGGGAGCGGCGACGCGCCGCCTCTACGCCGCCGCGGGCCGCCGCTCCGTCGTGACGCGACGCAGGTCCATCTCGAACTCGCGCGCATCGATCGGCGGCCGCCAGTAGCGCCAGACTCGCAGTCGGGTTTCATGGGACAGCGCGAGTAGCGGGCCCGGTGCGGCGGAAAATCAATGGCGATCGTGCGATCATCGGAAGAACCGGACAGGAGGAGACATGCCCAAGACCGTACTCATCACCGGCGCCGGGAGCGGCTTCGGCCGCGGCGCGGCCATCCAGCTCGCCCAGCGCGGCCACAAGGTGATCGCCACCGTGCTAAACGACGCCCAGGCCGCCGACCTGGCGAAGTCCGAGCCGAAGCTGACCGTCGTGAAGCTCGACGTCACGAAGCCCGAGGACGTTGCCAGCGTGGACCAGTTCGATCCCGATGTCTTCATCGCCAACGCCGCCATCGGCCAGACCGGGCCGCTCTCGCTCATCCCCCTCGAGCGCCTGCGAGGCGTGTTCGAGGTGAACGTGTTCGCCACCGTCGCCGTCACGCAGCGCATCGCGCAGAAGATGCGCAGGAAGCGCGCAGGCCGGATCCTGATCGTCTCTTCGATCGGCGGCGTGCGCGCAGGCGTGGGCTCCGGGCCCTACACCATGACCAAGCACGCGATCCAGGCCTTCGGCACGGCGCTGCGCGCCGAGCTGAAGATGTTCGGCGTGGACGTCGCGCTCATCAACCCGGGGCCGTACGCGACCGGCTTCAACGACCGGATGGCGAACGACCCGGGGCCCTGGTTCGACCGCAAGACCGCCGCGCCGGAAGACGTGGCGGTCATGGATTCGGTCGTGCAGCGGATCACCGTCGGGCAGATGGACCCGGTCGAGGTCGTGAAGCGCTATGTCGAGCTGGTCGAGGCGGATACGACCGAGCTGGTCAACTTCATCCCGCCGGACATCGTCGAGCGGATGAGCAAGTCGATGCCGGCGCGCTGACGGGGCCGGGCCGGCGTGGCGCGCCCGTGCCAGTCAGAGCGCCTCGACCACGTCGTAGTACACCGCGATCGGCTCGCGCCGGCGCATGCCGACGCCGACGATGCGGTTCATCCAGTCGTACTCTTCGGCGCTGTCTCCCCCTTGAGCGGCCGCGTTCGGCCAGAACCGGAAGTTCAAAACGTTGCCGAACTTTCCCTTGAGCGGTCATTCGTCCCGGTCGCCGGTCGCCGGTCGCCGGTCGCCAGCATCTCTGCAAGCTCGAGATCACCTACTTGCGCCAGCCCTATGCACCAGTGCGTACGGCTGCTCCGTGGCGATTGCCGGTGTGTCGACGTATACGGTCTCGCCGGACGCAAGCATTGCCTCGAACCTTCCGTGATCCACCCACACGTGGCGCTCCAATCCGTCCTCGAACCAGCGAATCACAAGGCCTCGCGTCGCTTCGTCTACGACCACGCGAATGTTAGATGCCATGGTGCGCTCCTTCAAAAGTATCAGCACACTGTTTCCGGACCATTCCAGCGCAGAGCTGATGCCCGGCATGGTCGCGCTTCACATGGCGGAGGTCGGTGACCCCTGACCGTCCGAAACTGTGATGTCTGCACAGTCGGGACATGCGTTCGGCTCTGTGTGCAACCCGAGGCTATAATCCCGCGCAAAAGAGAACAGCACGAACACCTCACGAAAGTGATCGGTGGGCGCCTCGGTCCTCGACCACGCCCCCCCCTTAACCTGCTGCTGTTCTTGTCGCGCCACTAACTGGAAGGGAATCGCATGGAGAAGTACGGACACCAGGGGCGCCTGGAGGATGATCGCATGCTCAGGGGAGCCGGGCGCTACGTCGCTGATTGGGCGCTCCCCAATCAGGCCTGGGCGTGCTTCCTGCGCTCGGACCGCCCGCACGCCGAAATCGTCTCGATCGACGCGAGCGCGGCGCGCGACATGCCAGGAGTTCTTGCCGTGATCCTCGGAGAGGAAATCGTCAAAACAGGTCTCAAGCCCATCCCCGCCGCCGCGCCGTTCAAGTGGCACGACGGCTCGGAGCAGCGCCAAGCGCTCAGGCCCTCGCTAGCGCACGGGCGAGTGCGTCACGTGGGGGAGCCAGTGGCGCTCGTCGTCGCCGAGACTGCGGTGCAGGCGCAGGACGCGGCCGAGGCCGTCATGGTGGAATACAAGGAGCTGCCCGCAGTGGTGACCGCGGAAGAAG
>JBAVOG010000354.1:0-1796 GCA_049691875.1 Burkholderiales bacterium
TGGTCATCTTGTCGACGCGCAACGCCCGCTTGAGAGGATTGCGCTTGATCCGGGCGACGAGATCGGCGCGCCCGACGATGATTCCGGCCTGCGGTCCGCCGAGCAGCTTGTCGCCGCTGAACGTCACGAGGTCGGCACCGTTTGCCAACGTCTCGGCCGGGGTGGGCTCGTGCGGCAGACCGAAGGCACGCAAGTCCACCAGCGCACCACTTCCGAGATCGACGACGAACGGAACGTCGCGTTCCTTGCACAGCTGCGCGAGCTCCGTCTCGGGCACCGACGCGGTGAATCCCTCGACCACGTAGTTGCTGGTGTGCACCTTCATGACGAGGCCCGTGCGAGGTCCGATCGCCGTCGCGAAATCGGCGAGATGCGTGCGGTTGGTGGTCCCCACCTCGCGGAGGCGGCAGCCTGCGCGCGCCATGATGTCGGGCATGCGGAACGACCCGCCGATCTCGATCAGCTCGCCGCGCGACGTCGGCACCTCCTTGCGTGCCGCAAGCGTGTTGAGCACGAGCAGCACCGCGGCGGCGTTGTTGTTGACCACCGTTGCCGCCTCGGCGCCGGTGAGTCGGCACAACGCTTCCTCCAGGTGTGTATCGCGGTCGCCGCGCGTGCCGGTGGCGAGGTCGTACTCGAGATTGCTCGGCTCGCCCGCGACCGCGACCACCGCGTCGATGGCCTCGCGCGGCAGGACGGCACGTCCGAGATTGGTGTGCAGGACCGTGCCCGTGAGGTTGAACACGCGCCGCAATGTGGGTGCCGCACGCTCTGCCAGTCGCCGCTTCACGTGCTCCAGCAGTTGCGGGATTCCGGGCTGCGGCGCGGCACCGTCCTGGCGCAGCACGCTGCGGCAGGCGGCGAGCTCGTCGCGTATGGCCGCGACCACCGGGGCGCGGCCGTAGCGGTGCACCAAGTCGGCGCTTTCGCCCCGGCGCAGCACGAGGTCCACCGAAGGAAGGGCGATGCGCGCGCTCGGGGAACGATCCGACATGACCTGTGCGATAGGAGAAGAGGAGGCAAAGGTATCGATCCGTCCCTCGAATTGCAAGGCGACGCGGATCGCGCGCGGGGCAGCGGCGCCGTGCGCCATTGCCGAAGCGTACCCGAATCAGCTATTTCGGCACGCGGACGGAAGATATTTCCGCGCCACGGTTCCGGGTCGGCACTTCCAGTTGAGTGCGCCGCCCTCGACACGCTCGGGGACGAACATGATCGTCTTTCCGGCGAGCGGCGAGAATGCCAGCGTCACGGTGATTGCCGCATTTCGTGGATTGATGGTCACGCTCTGCACGCGCGGCGTAGGCTCGATGTTCACGCCCGCCTCCGCGAGGGTCTTTGGATAGGCGTTGCGCTCGGCAAAGTAGGTTTGCACCGCGTCCCGCGCCGGCGATGCCGCGAGCATCGCCTCGGCAACTTTGGCGCGCACCGTGTAGTCCTGGTAGGCGGGAATCGAGATGGCCGCGACGATCCCGAGCGTGGGAACGAGCAAGCCGAAAAAGATGGCGACACCGAGCAGGATGCGCGATGCCGGGGCCAGCGCAACGACTGCCGTGCCGCAGATCATGTCGTGCAACGCCTGTTTGCGTCGCGTGAACGGCTGCATCAGATAGCCGATGTACAGCACCAGGATGGAGATGAATCGGGCGAAATAGCGACCGACCGCGCGGCCGAACCCGATGCGCCCGTGCCCCTCGGCAGTGACGACGCGCAACTTGAACGCGCGCTTGCCGAGCGTGGCGCCCCGCTCGCTCGATTCCATCAGCGTGAAGTAGAGGAACGCGCCGAGGATGCCG
>JBAVOG010000355.1:0-3154 GCA_049691875.1 Burkholderiales bacterium
ACCCCGGCTGCTGCGCAGCCACCCCACCTTGAAAAGGAGGGGAAAAAACAAAACCCTCACAGCGGCGAACACCTACCGGGATGGGGGGGTAACGGGGGGAAACCAGGCGGTTTCTCCCCGTTCGTATCCTTCCGCTTGTTCCTCGAGAGAACTGCCGGCCGCCGCTACCTCAATTTTGATCGAGGAAACTCTTCAGGCGTTCCGAGCGTGACGGATGGCGGAGCTTGCGCAGCGCCTTCGCCTCGATCTGGCGGATCCGCTCGCGCGTGACGTCGAACTGCTTGCCGACTTCCTCGAGCGTGTGGTCGGTGTTCATCTCGATGCCGAAGCGCATCCGCAGCACCTTCGCCTCGCGCGGGGTGAGCGAGTCCAGCACGTCCTTCGTCACGTCGCGCAGCGACGAATACATCGCCGCGTCGCCCGGGCTCACCGTCGAGTTGTCCTCGATGAAGTCGCCAAGATGCGAGTCGTCGTCGTCGCCGATCGGCGTCTCCATGGAGATCGGCTCCTTGGAGATCTTCAGGATCTTGCGGATCTTGTCCTCAGGCATCTCCATCTTGGCCGCGAGCGTCGCCGGATCGGGCTCCTGTCCGGTCTCCTGGAGGATCTGCCGGCTGATCCGGTTCATCTTGTTGATGGTCTCGATCATGTGCACCGGGATGCGGATCGTGCGCGCCTGGTCCGCGATCGACCGCGTGATGGCCTGCCGGATCCACCAGGTCGCGTACGTCGAGAACTTGTAGCCGCGCCGGTATTCGAACTTGTCCACCGCCTTCATCAGGCCGATGTTCCCCTCCTGGATGAGGTCCAGGAACTGCAGGCCGCGATTGGTGTACTTCTTGGCGATCGAGATCACCAGGCGCAGGTTCGCTTCCGTCATCTCGCGCTTCGCCCGGCGCGCGCGGGCCTCGCCGGTGGACATCTGACGCGCGATCTCCTTCAGGTCCTTGAGCGGAATGCCGACCCGCTTCTGGATATCGATCAGCTTCTGCTGCTCCTCGAGCACGTTCGGCTCGTAGTGCGAGAGCTGCGAGCTGTAGTTGTGCCCGGCGGCGATCTCGTTCTTCACCCACGAGAGCCGGGTCTCGTTGCCGGGAAAGACCTTGATGAAATGCGCACGCGGCATCCCGCCCCGCGCGACGCAGAGGGTCTGGATGTGGCGCTCGTGGCTGCGCAGCTGCTCGACCATGCCGCGCACGTTGTCGCACAGCCTCTCGATGCTGCGCGCGGTAAAGCGGATCATCATCAGCTCGGCGCCGATCTGGTCGCGGATCCGGACGAATTCCTTCGAGCGATGGCCGTGCTTGGCCAGCGCGCTCTTCAGCTTCTCGTTCAGGCGGTTGATCTTCCCGAAACGCTCGAGCGCGTCTTCCTTCAGCTGCAGCAGGCTCGCGGTGATCGCGGCGCTCTGGTCCTCTTCGTCCTCGTCCTCGCTGTCCTCGTCCGCATCCTCGTCGGCATCGGCCGCTTCGGCGGCTTCCAGCGCGGGCTGTTCCTCTTCCTCCTTCGCGTTCGGGTCGATGAGCCCGTCGACCAGCTCGTCGATGCGCATCTCGTCGCGCGCGACCTTGCCGGCGTACTCGACGATCTCCACGATCGTGGTCGGACAGGCGGAGATCGCCTGGATCATGTGCCGCAATCCGTCCTCGATGCGCTTGGCGATCTCGATCTCGCCCTCGCGCGTGAGCAGCTCGACCGAGCCCATCTCGCGCATGTACATCCGGACCGGATCGGTGGTGCGGCCGAATTCGGGGTCGACCGTCGAGAGCGCCGCCTCGGCCTCTTCTTCGACGTCTTCGCCGGCCGCCGTGGACGGCGAGTTCTCCGACAGGATCAACGTCTCGGCGTCGGGCGCCTCGTCGTAAACCTGGATGCCCATGTCGTTGAACGTGGTGATCATCGACTCGATCTGCTCCGCGTCCACGACGTCGGGCAGGTTGTCGTTGATCTCGGAATAGGTCAGGTACCCGCGCTCCTTGCCGAGCTTGATCAGCGCCTTGAGCTTGGTCCGGCGCGCTTCGGCGTCCTCGGGGCGATCCTGGGCACGCGCAATCAGCGCGCGTTCGGCCTCGCGCGCCTTCGCGCGGTTGGTCCGATTGACCTTTTGCTTCTTCGGCGCGATCTGCGGCGGAAGAACCGGCTTCTGCTTCGCAGCCGCCTGAGCGGCCGCGGCGGCCTTCGCCTTCTCCTTGGCGAGCGCCTTGCCCTTGACCGGCGGCTTGGCCTTCGCGAGAACCTTTGCGGCAACCTTCGATTTCGCGGCCGGTGCCTTTTTCGGCGCTTTCGCTTTCGCCTTGACCGGCGGCTTCACCTTGGCCCGGCCGGCGGTCCTGGCCTTGGGTGTCGGACGCGCCTTGGCCGCGCTCCGCACGCCGGCGTGCTTGACCTTGGCGGTCTTGGACTTCTCCTTGGAAGTCGCTTTGGCTTTCGCTTTCGCTTTCGGCTTCGCCATGCTCGTGCGTCCCTCGGTCAGTAAACGGTCAACGATTCGACAGCCCCGAACGGTTCAAACGGCAATCAATTCGTTCGGCAAAAAGGTTTGGATTATAGCATTGAAGATGGGTTCATTTATGCGGGTCTCAAGACCACTTGCCCAAGTCCTTTTTCCTCTTGAATCAGCTGCTTATAGCGCAAGCGCTCGTCCGCCGACAACCCTTGCTCCTGCTGCCGGCGTTCGAGCGCCTCGATCGCGCGCTTGAGCCGCCGCTTCTGCAGTCGCATCTGAGCCTCCGCGAACAGGACCTCGGCATCCTCGTCGGAGGTGCGCATTTCGAGCAGTCCCGCCCGCAGCTCCTTGAGCAGGCCTGCGAACTGCGTGTCGGCGAACCGATCCACCAGGGCCCCCGCAGCGACCTCGCCGTCATGCTCGCGAAGATAGGCGACCAGCGCGGCGATCGCCTGCGATTCGTGCGATTCATCGAGTTCCAGGTCGTCCGGAATTGCCTGCACCAGGGTCGGCTTGACCAGCAGACAGCTCAGGACCGTTCGCTCGAGCTCGCGGGTGCGCACGCCCCTGCCGCGGTCGGTAGCTCGCGGAGGAGCCGCGCGCGAGAACGCGCCAGCCGGCGCACCCGTGACGCGCACATTGCACAGACGCCCGACTTCCTGGGCATCCATGCGCGCGAGGTCGGCAAGCGCCCGCACGAGCTGGACC
>JBAVOG010000356.1:0-1518 GCA_049691875.1 Burkholderiales bacterium
CGCGAGCACGGAAAGCCTGTTGGGAATGGGCCGCTATATCGCCGGATTCTTTCCGCCCGCCGTCGCGCCGGAATTTCTCGCCCGGGTGATGCAGGGGACGCTCGAGACGCTCGCCATTTCGGCCATCGGCACGCTGGTCGCCGTCGGCGGCGGCGTGCTGCTCGCCGTGCCGGCTGCGGGGCGGTGGGGATTCGCTCCGCGCGCCGCCGCGCGACTGTTGCTCAATTTTCTGCGCTCGATTCCCGAGCTCGTGTGGGCAGCGCTCATGGTGCTCGCCGCCGGGTTGGGACCGTTCGCGGGAACGCTCGCGCTCGCGTGGCACACGACCGGCGTACTGGGCCGGCTTTTCGCCGAGACGCTCGAGAACACGCCGCCCGAGCCGACCGACGCGCTCCGCCACGCCGGAGCGCCCTCCGTCCTCGCGTTTCTCTACGGAACGGTGCCGAACGTGTTGCCGCAGTTCACTTCGTACGCGCTGTATCGCTGGGAGAACAACATCCGCATGGCAGCCGTGCTGGGGTTCGTGGGCGCCGGCGGACTCGGCCAGATGCTCTACGTCAGCCTGTCGCTCTTCAAGACGAACGAAGCCGCCACGGTGATCCTGGCGATGCTCGCGATCGTGGCGCTGGTCGACGCGCTAAGTGCCGGAATGCGCCGCTTCCTGGGCCGCTCGGGTGCCTGACGGGAGGCGCTCGCGCCCTTCGTCGGCCAGCGCGCGAAAGTCGTCGGCGTAGCGCGTGAGCCGCGCAGCTGCATAGTCGCGCTGCGCCGGCGATGCGACCGCGAGAATCTCGGCGATGAGCGTCACCACCCGTTCCTGCCACTCACGCCACGCACGCGCGTACTCCGCACCACGCTGCGCCTCGTAGTCGACGAAGAATGCCCGCAGGCTCGCGCGCAGCGCCCTTGCGTTCCGCTCCCTCCGGAGCGTTTCCACGAGCTCTTGCTGGCGCAACTTGCGGTCGGCCAGCCGCAATGCCTGGTTGGCCGGTTGCGTGCGAACATAGTCCACAATCAAGCGTCGCTGCTGCGTGGAAATGCTGCCGAGCCACTCTTCCAGGCGGTCGCTGATCGCATCGACACGCGCCGCCTCACGGTCCGACTGATCGCCCGACAGGTACTCCTTCTCGAATTTCCGGTTGCTCGTGGCGAACTTGTTCTCGAGCGTCGCGATGTTCTTGGGGGTGAGCGTCACCAGGACCGCGACTGATTCGTCGACGGCCTGGCTCGCCAGCGCCTGGTAGCGCGCGCGAATCGTTGCGACCGCCCATTCCACGTCGGCGCGGGTGGCGCCACGCTTGACACGCAGCGCGGCGCTGTCGAGCGCCTGCGCGTAGCGCGGCAGCTCCTCGAGCCGATGCCACTCGTGAAGGCGCGTAAGGCGTACCTTGAAGAGAGCGGCCTGCTCGCCCTGCAGGTCGAAATACTCGTTCGCCATCATGCGCACGGCGACGTCGCTGTTGTTGTACGCGATGCGCACGACGCTCGCGCAGCCGGCCAGCAGGACGGTCCCGAGAA
>JBAVOG010000357.1:0-4397 GCA_049691875.1 Burkholderiales bacterium
AGGCCGGGACTGGCACGCCGCTCATTTTCATCCATGAGTTCGCCGGAGACTATCGCAGCTGGGAGCCGCAAATGCGGTTCTTCTCGCGTTACATGCGCTGCGTCACCTATTCCGCGCGCGGCTTCCCGCCTTCGGACATCCCGGAGAATCCTGCGCGCTACTCGCAGGAACAGGCACGCGACGACGTCATCGCGGTGCTCGACCACTTGAAGCTAGACCGCGCGCACGTCGTCGGATTCTCCATGGGCGGCTTCGCGTCCCTGCATGTCGGCATCACCTATCCGCAGCGCGCGCGTTCGCTCGTCATCGCCGGCTGCGGCTACGGCGCCGAGCCGGACAAGAAGGAGAAGTTCCTGGCCGAGTGCGAAGCCGCGGCGGCATCCTTCGAGGCAAACTGGCCGGAGGCCGCGAAGAAGTACGCACTCGGGCCGACGCGTGTTCAGTTCCAGAACAAGGATCCGCGCGGCTGGGCCGAGTTCGCCCGACAGCTCGCCGAGCATTCACCGCACGGCCAGGCGCGCACTATGCGCGGTGTGCAGATGCGCCGTCCCTCGCTCTACGAGCTGGTCGACGAGATGAGGAGCATCAACGTGCCCACCCTTGTCGTCACTGGCGACGAGGACGATCCTTGCCTCGAACCGGCGCTTTTCATGAAGCGCAACATCTCGACCGCCGGACTGGTGGTCGTGCCGCGCGCGGGGCACACCATAAACATCGAGGATCCCGAAGCGTTCAATCGTGCGCTGGCCGAATTCTTCATGCTCGTCGACCAGGGACGTTGCCCACCGCGCGACCCGCGCTCCTTCGCCTCGGGAATCCTTGGTTTCCAGAAATGAACTTTCTCGCCCGCGGTGCCTGCCGAGGGGCATCCGGTCATCCGTCGAGGTGAACATGGAACCGAAGATCGACTGGCCGCGCAACGACTATTCACGCGTGCCGTTCTGGCTGCACCATGACCAGGCGCTCTATGAAGCGGAGATGGAGCGCATCTTCCGCGGCCCGGCGTGGAGCTACTTGTGCATCGAGGCCGAGATTCCCAAGCCCGGCGACTTCCGTACCACCTGGGTCGGCGATACGCCGGTCGTGGTGTCGCGAAGCCGAGACGGAGGGATCCACGCGTTCGTCAACCGCTGCTCGCACCGCGGTGCGATGATCGTGCGCGAGCTGCGCGGAAACACCGAGCGCCACGTCTGCCTCTACCACCGCTGGTGCTATTCGGGCACGGGCGAGCTCACCGGCTTGCCCTTCCGCAAGGGCCTCAAGGGCGAAGGCGGCATGCCGCCGGAATTCGACATGAAGGCGGAGTCGCCCCGCAAGCTCGCGGTGGCCAATGTCCATGGCATGCTTTTCGGCACCTTTCAGCCGCAGCACGCCGAGCCGATCGAAACCTACCTCGGCGAGTTCGGCACCGGCATCATTGCACGCTTCATGGCGCGGCCCATCCGGATACTCGGCTACTCACGCCAGAGGATCGCTGGCAACTGGAAGCTCTACGCCGAGAACTTGCGCGACACCTATCACGCCAGCCTGTTGCACGAGTTTTTCGTGACCTACGGCGTCGACCGCGCAACGCAGAAGGGCGGCGTGAAGATGGACGGGCGCCATCGCCACAACATGAATCACGCCTACGCGGCCAGCGACTCCCAGGATGACGCCAAGGCCGCCTACGCAGATACCGCCGCGCGTCTCGACCGCATGCAGCTGAGGGACAAAAAGCTGCTGCAGTTCGAGAACGAATTCGAGGACGGCATGAACCTCGCGGCGCCGACCTTCTTTCCCAATGCGCTGCTCATCCAGATCAACAACTCGCTCGCTACCCGGCAGATTCGCCCGCAGGGCGTGGATGCGCACGAGGTATTCCAGACCGTATTCGGCTACGCGGACGACGACGAGGCCATGACGCGTCACCGCCTGGTGTCGGTCAACCTGGTCGGACCGGCGGGCTTCGTCAGCATGGAGGACGGGGAGGCGATAGAGGTGGTGCACAAGGCGACGCGCAGCGCAGGCGCGGCCAGCGCCATCGTCGAGATGGGCGGCCGCGGCCCGGTGCGCGACCTCGCGCACCGAGTCACCGAAACGCCGATCCGCGGCTTCTGGTCCTATTGGGCCGAGCTGATGGGCGTGGAGCCCGAGGGCGCTATCCGGTGAAGGTTCCGGCGCGGGTCAGGGAAACGGTTACGGCGCTCATGGCGGAGTACGCCATGGCCATCGACGAGAACCGGCTGGAGGATTGGGTCGAGCTTTTCGACGAGGTCTGCGACTACAAGGTGGTTACGCGGGAGAACGTGGAGCAGAACCTCCCCAACGTGCTGATGTGGTGCGACAACAAGAACATGGTACGCGACCGCATCGAGTCCTACCGCCACGTCAACCTGTACAACCCGCACTACGACCGCCACCTCCTTGGACCGCTGCATTTCATCGGCAACGAAGGCGCGGTATGGAGCTTCGATCTTGCGTACAGCCTGTTCCAGACCGAGCTCGAAGGCGCCTCGCGCCTGTTCAGCGTGGGCCGCTATCGGGTGGCGGCGCGCGTCGAAGGCGACTCGGCGTGTCTGATATCGGTCACGGTGATCGCCGACACCGGCCTCATCCCTTCGCTTCTCGCGACGCCGATCTAGACGGCGTTGTAGCCGCCATCGATCCGAAGGTCGGCGCCCGTCATGAAGCTCGACGCGTCCGAGGCCAGAAAAAGCGCCGCAGCAGCGATCTCGTCAGGCTGGCCGAGCCGCTTCATGAGGTGCTTCGCGCCGAGCACCTCGCGGGCCTTCTCCATCGAGCCGAAGCGCAGCATCCGGTCGGTCTCGACCCCACCAGGCGAAAGCGTGTTGACGCGGATTCCCTGCGTCGCGTGGTCTGCGGCCATTGCCTTGGCCATGGTGATGAGCGCGCCCTTGGTAGAGCAGTAGGCCACGCGCCCGGGCGTCCCGACCGTGCCGAGCTGCGATGCGATGTGAATGATCGAGCCACCTCCTGCCGTGACCATGTGCGGGATGACCCAGCGGCTCATGAGGAAGGCACCACCGACGTTGACACCGAACACCGCGTTCCAAGAGGCGAGGTCGAGATCGAGCACAGTCGCGCTTGGATCCATCATGGCGGCGCCGTTCACCAGGACGTGCAATGCGCCGAACGACTTGGCCGCGCGCTCCACCGCGTCCCTGGATTCCGATTCCGACGAGACGTCGCACTGGATCGCAACGGCCCCGTCCCCGGCGAGCTTAGCCGTCTCTTTTGCGTCCCCCGGCTTCAGATCGACGCACGCGACCCTGGCCCCGGCGCGCGCGAACGCGACCGAGATGGCACGACCGATGCCTCCGCCGGCGCCGGTAACGACCGCGGCCTTGCCGTGCAGCGCGAATCTGCCGTCGCTGACGTTGCTCATCGCCTTCCCAGGTAGGCTTCCTTGACGCGCTCGTCCCGCTTGAGGTCGGCGCACGCGCCGGCAGCAATGATAGCGCCGGTCTGGAGCACATAGCCGCGGGTCGCGGTCTCGAGGGCGTAGCGCGCGTTCTGTTCGACCAGCAGGATGCTTGTGCCGGTCGCATTTGCGGCGCGGATACTCTCGAAGATGTCCTGGACCACGATCGGCGCAAGGCCTAGCGAAGGCTCGTCCATGCACAACAGACGCGGCTCCGATATCAGCGCGCGCGAGAGCGCCAGCATCTGCTGCTCCCCGCCAGAGAGCGTCCCCGCGGCCTGGGAGGCCCGTTCGCGCAGCGGCGGAAACATGTCCAGCATGCGCTCGATCTGGGCCCGCATCCGCTTGCGGTCGCGGCGGAACTTGAAGCCCCCCATCTCCAGATTCTCGCGTACGCTGAGCGCAGGGAAGACTCGCCGGCCCTCGGGCACGAGCGCGATGCCAGCGAGCGCCCGGACGTGCGCCGGCATGCGGGTGACGTCTTTGCCGTCGAACACGATGCTCCCACGGCGCGGCAGCATGGCGCCGGCGACGCCGCGCATGGTGGTACTCTTCCCTGCGCCGTTGGCGCCGATCAGCGTGACGATCTCGCCTTCGCGCACCTCGAAGGAAATGTCGCGAACGGCGGCGACTTCGCCGTACGCCAGCTCGAGATTCTCCACCCTAAGCAGCAAACTCGCCCCCAAGATAGGCTTCGATGACCTGTGGGTTCGACTGCACCTCGCGCGGCGAGCCCTCGAACAGTGGCTCACCGTGGTCCATCACGAAGACACGCTGTGCGACGCTCATGACCAGATCCATGTTGTGCTCGACCACGATGATCGTCACGCCGCGGCGCCCGATCTGCTCCAGTCGGTTCAGCAGGAAATCCACCTCGGCGGCGTTCAGGCCGGCGGCGGGCTCGTCCAGCATGAAAAGCCGCGGTCGCGTCGCGAGCGCGCGCGCGATCTCGAGCATGCGCTGCTGCCCGTAGGGC
>JBAVOG010000358.1:0-6544 GCA_049691875.1 Burkholderiales bacterium
GCCGTGGCCCTTGCACGGCAGGGGCCCGAGCGGCGGTTTCTCGAGCGGCGGCTGGCCGAGCTGTAAAAATGATCGGCGCGCTGTCGATTCGGGATCCGAGGGATCGACTAGTAGGGTCAACCACCCACTTCCAAGGAGTCGAGTGATGAAATTCCTGTGTCTGATATGCGCCGAGAAAGTGATGGAACAAATGACCGCCGGGGCGGCCGAGGAGCATTTCAAGGAGTACGCCGAGTTCACGGCCAGCATCCGGACGAGCGGCCACTTCGTCGCGGCGAACCGGCTGAAGCCCCCCGGCACGGCGACGACGATTCGCGTCCGCAACGGCGCAGTGCTGGTCACCGACGGTCCGTTCGCCGAGACCAAGGAGCAGCTCGGCGGCTACTATCTGATCGAAGCTGCGAATCGGGAAGAGGCGATCCAAGTGGCGGCGCGCATTCCCGGCGCGCGCCTCGGGTGCGTCGAGTTGCGACCCGTCGCGGACGACGCGCAGACGCGCGCACTCGATCTCGATGCACCCCGCGCACGCTTGCAGGAAACTCGCGCACAATGACCGATGTCGCGAAAACCATCCGGAGCGATCGATGAAATACCTTTGCCTGGTGTACCTCGACGAGAGCGCCCCGCAGCACGTCGCCGACAGCGACTGCCTCGACTACGATGCGGCGATTCGCGCGAGCGGTCACTGCATCGCTTCCGAGGCGCTGCAACCGGTCCGGACCGCGACCACGGTGCGCGTCCGGAACGGACAGGTTTCCATCACCGACGGCCCCTTCGCCGAGACCAAGGAACAGCTCGCGGGATTCTATCTCGTCGAAGCCAGGGACCTCGACGAAGTGATCGCGCTCGCCGCGCGGATTCCACCGGCGCAGGAAGGCAGCGTCGAGGTGCGGCCGGTCCGGCCGATTCGCGAGATGGCGGCCCCGTCGGAGGCGCGCGCGGCGCATGGATCGCGTTGATCCCGCAACGGTGCAGTCGGTCATCTCGGTCACGGGACTGACCAAGACCTACGCCTCGGGCCTGCAGGCGCTGAAGCGCGTGGATCTCGAGATCCGCCGTGGCGAAATCTTTGCGCTCCTCGGCCCGAACGGCGCGGGCAAGACGACCCTAATCAGCATCGTCTGCGGCATCGTCACGCCGACGTCGGGTCAGGTGCTCGTCGACGGCCACGATATCCTCGGCGACTACCGTGCCACGCGATCGCGCATCGGCCTGGTCCCGCAGGAGCTGCACACCGACATGTTCGAGACGGTCTGGGGCACCGTGCGCTTCAGCCGCGGCCTCTTCGGGCTGGCACCGAACGCCCCGCACCTCGAGCAGGTGCTGCGCGACCTCTCGCTGTGGGAGAAGCGCAACGACAAGATCATGACGCTCTCGGGCGGCATGAAGCGGCGCGTGCTCATTGCTAAGGCGCTCGCGCACGAGCCGCAGATCCTCTTTCTCGACGAACCGAGCGCCGGTGTCGACGTGGAGCTGCGGCGCGACATGTGGGCGCTGGTGCGGCGCCTGCGCGCGAGCGGCGTCACCATCATCCTCACGACCCACTATATCGAGGAGGCCGAGGAGATGGCCGACCGCATCGGCGTGGTGAGCAAGGGCGAGCTCATCGTCGTGGAGGAGAAGAGCGCGCTCATGAAGAAGCTCGGCAAGAAGCAGCTCACCCTCCATCTCCTGGAGCCGATGCGGGCGATCCCGCCGGCGCTCGCGGACTGGAACCTGAAGCTGGCGAACGGCGGCTGTGACCTCGAGTACACGTTCCACTCGACGGAGGAGGGCAAGGCCATCCCTGCGCTGCTGCGCACGATCGGCGAGATCGGCATCGGGTATCAGGACCTGAACACCCGCCAGAGCTCGCTCGAGGACATCTTCGTGAGCCTGGTGAGCGAGCGGGCATGAGCGCGGCCGCAGATTCGTCGCAGCGCGCGCGGGCGTTCAATGCGCGCGGCGTGCTCGCGATCTACCTGTTCGAGATGGCGCGTGCGCGGCGCACGCTCTGGCAGAGCCTGGTCACGCCGGTGATCACCACCTCGCTCTACTTCGTCGTTTTCGGGGCGGCGATCGGGTCCCGCATGAGCGAGGTGGACGGCGTGCCCTATGGCGCGTTCATCGTGCCGGGGCTCATCATGCTGTCGCTCTTCACCGAGAGCCTGTCGAACGCGTCGTTCGGGATCTACCTGCCGCGCTTCGTCGGCACGATCTACGAGATCCTCTCGGCGCCGATCTCGGCGTTCGAGATGGTGCTCGGCTACGTGGGGGCCGCCGCCACCAAGTCGGTGATTCTCGGGCTCGTCATCCTCGCGACCGCAACGCTCTTCGTGCCGCTCCGGATGCTCCACCCGGTGTGGATGATCGCCTTCCTGGTGCTCACCGCGACGACGTTCAGCCTGTTCGGATTCATCATCGGCATCTGGGCGAAGGGGTTCGAGCAGCTTCAGTTCGTCCCGATGCTTATCATCACGCCGCTCACCTTCCTGGGCGGTGCCTTCTACTCGATCGACATGCTGCCCGGGGCCTGGCGCACCTTCAGCCTGTTCAATCCGGTGGTCTACCTGATCAGCGGGTTCCGCTGGAGCTTCTTCGGCACGTCGGACGTGGGGGTCGGGATCAGCCTGGCGGCGACGCTCGGGATTCTCGCCCTGTGCCTCGCTCTGGTCTGGTGGATCTTTCGGACCGGCTACCGGCTGAAGAGCTGAATGGTCAGCCTGGCGCTGTCGATTCCGGGGGGCGCCGATCGACTAGGGGTATCGAGGTCCGATGACGCTATCCCCTATCCCATGTGCAACGAAATCCCAGTCCGATCGACGGTCGATCGCCCCGCAGCGATCTGCGTTCGGCGCCGCTTCAGCGTGCCCGCGGAAAAAGTCTTCGATGCCTGGCTCGATCCCGAGCTCGCCAGCCGATGGCTGTTCGCGACGGCTTCCTGTCCGATACCCCACGTCGAGATCGAAGCGCACGTCGCGGGCGTCTTCTGCTTCACCGACTACCGGGATGGCCGCGTCATCGAGTACACCGGCGAGTATCTCGAGATCGTTCCGCCCCGCCGTCTGGCATTCACCCTCCTCATGGAGAAGCGGCGACGCGTCGTCACCCGCGTGACGGTTGCGATCACGCCGCGGAAATCGGGGTGTGAGCTCGCCTTGACGCACGAGAATGTTCCGGCGGCGCGGGCGGAGCACGCGGAGGCGCGCTGGACCGGGATCCTCTACGGACTTGGCGTCACGGTCGCGTCGACGGTCGGAACGGTGGAGCACCTGTGACGCAAACCATTGTGACGAAAGAAATCGCGTGCAAGGCAATTGAACGAACAGGTCGACCGGACCGATTGAACGGACAACTCGCTGAACGAAGATCTAGAAAAGGAGCAAACCATGGGTAATCCTGTCGTGCACTGGGAACTGATGTCGCAGGATCCCGCGAAAATCGCGGCCTTCTACGAAGGGCTGTTCGGCTGGAAGATCCAGCACAGGCCCGAGCTGAACTACCGAATCGTCGATACCGGCGGCGCGGGCGGAACGAACGGCGGGATCCTGAAGCCGGACCGGGAGGGTCCGTGGCCGGGCAACACGACGCTGTATATAAGTGTCGACGACCTGGCTGCCTATCGAGAGCGAATCGTCGCGGCTGGAGGCAAGATTCACGTCGAGGAGCAGGTGGTCCCTGGGATGGGTTCGCTTTGCCTCTTCACGGATCCCGAGGGGCGCATTATGGGACTGTGGAAGGCCAGCATGTAGGGGATCGCAATGAAATACCTCTGCCTTGCGTACTTTGACGAGCGCGCATTCGAAGCGATGTCGAAGCCCGAAATGGAAGCGCTCGTGAGCCAGTGTCCACCGCACGACGCGACGCTGCGCGCGAGCGGTCACCTGATCGTGCAGGCTTCGCTCGGCGCCAGCCGGGAGACGATGTGCTTGCGTCCCCGCAGCGGCAGCATCTCGATCACGGACGGACCGTTCGCCGAGACGAAGGAGCTGGTGGGCGGATTCTTCATCATCGAGGCGAAGGACCTGAACGAAGCCATCCGGGTGGCCTCGATGCATCCCGCGGCGCACCTCGGAGAGCAGGTAGGCTGGGGAATCGAGGTCAGGCCGATCGAGTTCTTCCAGCAGGAATAGGCCACCGCGATGTCGATTCCGCGCTGGGCTGATCGACCAGGAGTAGAGGTCGGGTCAGGTCGACCCGGCACGAAACGGGACGCTATCAGGAGACACCCATGCGATTCATGATCATCGTCAAGGCCACCAAGGATTCCGAGGCGGGCGTAATGCCCGACGCGAAGCTCCTCGCGGAGATGGCGACGTACCACGAGGAGCTCGCGAAAGCCGGCGTGCTGCTCGACGGCTCCGGGCTTCAGCCGAGCTCGAAGGGATGGCGCGTCATGTATTCGGGCGGAAAGACCAGCGTGATCGACGGACCGTTTACGGAGACGAAGGAACTAGTTGCCGGCTACACGATCATCCAGGTGAAGTCCCGCGCAGAGGCGCTGGAATGGACCAGGCGGTTCCCCAACCCCGCGATCGGCGGCAAGGACGGCGAGATCGAAGTGCGGCAGTTCTTCGAGCTGGAGGATTTCGGTTCCAGCGAAGCGGTCGACCGCTTCCGGGAAATGGGCGTCGGCGGGGCGAAGAACTGAACCTTTAATTCATTCCCCTCCTCTCGGAGGAGGGGACGAGTAAACCTCCAGACCCCAAACCTGAACAATCGCTACAGGAGGCACCATGCAAGCCCAACCTTATCTCTTCTTCGACGGCCGCTGTGAGGAGGCCATCGAGTTCTACAAGAAGGCGCTCGACGCCAAGGTGGAAATGCTCATGCGGTTCAAGGAGAGCCCCGAGCCCGAGGCCTGTCCGACCGGCGCCGGCGAGAAGGTGATGCACTCGGCTTTCAAGATCGGCGACACGACGGTGATGGCGTCCGACGGGCACTGTGCCGGGAAGCCCACCTTCCAGGGCTTCGCCCTGTCGGTGAATGCACGCGACGGGGCGCACGCCGAGCGGCTTTTCGCCGCGCTGGCTGAAGGCGGACAGGCGCAGATGCCGCTCGGCAAGACCTTCTTTTCCCCGGCCTTCGGCATGGTCGCCGATCGCTTCGGCGTGTCGTGGATGGTGATCGTGTTGCCGGAGTCGCCGAGCGCCTAGCGCTTTTCCCCTCCTTTTCAAGGAGGAGTGCCGGCGAAGCCGGCGGGGTGGTTGAGGTCTTGATCAATACAGCCCACCACCCCGGTTGCTTCGCAACCACCCCTCCTCGGAGAGGAGGGGAAGGGTGAACTGAACTAGCCCGGGGTGAGAATCATCTTGCCCAGCACGCCGCGCTCGACGAAGCGGGCGAGGGCGTCGGCGAATCGATCCAGCGGGTAGCGCTCGCAGATGTGTGGCTTGATCTTGCCGGCTTCGTACAGGCCATAGAGCTCGGCCTGGATGCGTTGCACCCACTCCGGGTCGCGCTCCCGGTAATCGGCCCACTGCAGGCCGATCACCGCGATGTTCTTCACCAACAGGTAGTTCGCCTTCACCTCGGGGATGCGCCCGGCGGCGAATCCCACCACGACCAGCCGGCCGCACCAGGCTAGCGCGCGCAACGCGCCGTCGAATGTGTCGCCGCCGACGTTGTCGAGCACGATGTCCACGCCTCGCTTGCCGACGGCGGCGTACACCTGTTCGCGCAGGCTGTTGCGCAAGTCCGGCCTGGCAAGGTCGATGATGTGGTCGGCGCCATGCCGCTTGCACAGCGCGCCCTTTTCGGCGCTCGTGACACCGGCGATCACCGTCGCGCCCAGCGCCTTCGCGATCTCGACGCCCGCCAGCCCGACGCCGCCGGACGCGCCAGTCACCAGCACCGTTTCACCTTTCCGGTATGCGGCGCGATCGACGAGCGCGAAGTGCGACGTCTGGTAGGCAAGCCCTAGTGCCGCCCCTTCCTCGAAGGACATTGCGGCCGGCATCACGTAGCAGGTGGCTTGCGGCGAGACGACCTTGTCGCGGTACGTTCCGTACTCGCGCTGCGCCATGACAGGGTCGCCGACCTTGACGCGTGTCACACCATCACCCACCGCGCTCACGACGCCCGCGACTTCCTTGCCCGGACTGAAGGGCCGTTGCGGGAGAACCTGGTACTTGCCTTCGATCACGAGCAGGTCCGGGTAGTTGACCCCGATGGCGCGTGCGTCGATGACGACCTCGTCGGGACCCGGCACCGGATCGGGGAGGGTCTCGACGCGCTGATCGCGAACCGGACCGTGCTCGCGGACGATCACCGCTCGCATCGCGCCTCAATCCTTCTTGTCGAGGAGGTCGTTGTCGGCGCCCAGCCGCGGATACCCGGTCGGGCGCGGATCGCGGAAAGGCCCGGCCACCGGCACCGGCACCGCGGTGAACGGACCGGTATCCGTCTCGACCTTGTGCGCGAAGAGCCCGCGTGCGCGAAAGTGCTCGCTCCGCACGGCCTCTTCGACGCTGCTCATGATGACGCAGCAGATGTCCTTGCCCTCGAACGCCTTGCGCCACTCGTCGGATGTCTTCGCGGCAATACGCGTGGCAATGGCCCGTCT
>JBAVOG010000359.1:0-13810 GCA_049691875.1 Burkholderiales bacterium
GGCGGGGGAGTTCGGCCTCGTGCTCGCGAGCGTCGGCTTGCTGGAAGACGTGGTCGATGCCGGGTTCTACCAGGCCGCGGTCGCGGGCATGCTGCTTTCGATGCTGAGCGCGCCATTCCTCATCCACTTCAGCGACCGGATCGTGCTGCGCTGGTCGCAATCGGAATGGCTGCTGCGCTCGCTGCAGCTGCACCAGGTGGCCGTGCAAGGTCTCGCGCGCGAGCGGCACGTGATCGTGTGCGGCTACGGCCGGACCGGGCAGCACCTGGGCCGCTTCCTGGAGCGGGAAGGGATCGACTTCGTCGCGCTCGATCTCGATCCCGATCGGGTTCGGGAAGCGGCGGTGGCCGGCGAACCGGTGGTTTACGGTGACTCCTCCCGGCAGGAAACGTTGGTGGCCGCAGGGGTCAACCGGGCCGCGGCGCTGGTGATCTCCTTCGCGGACACGCCCGCAGCGCTGAAGACGCTTGCGCGCGCGCACGAAGTGAGTCCTGCGCTTCCCGTCATCGTGCGCACCCGAGACGACTCGGACTTCGATCGGCTGTCAGGCGCCGGCGCGGCCGAGGTGGTCCCGGACACGTTCGAATCGAGCCTGATGCTGGCCTCGCACGCCATGCTGATGATCGGCGTTCCGGTCCGTCGCGTGCTGGAGCAGTTGCGCCTGATGCGGTCGGAACGCTACCGACTCCTGCGCGGCTTCTACCGTGGCGCGACGGACGAGCCGGCGGACCTCGATGAGTCCGCGCAGCCGAGGCTTCACTCGGTGACGCTGGAAACGAGCGGCTTCGGTGTTGCGCGCACCCTGGCCGAACTCGACCTTCAGGCCATCGGTGTCGAGGTGACGGCAGTTCGACGGCGGGGAATCAGAGCCGAGGAGCCCGGCCCCGAGACGCGCCTCATGGCCGGCGACGTGCTGGTGCTGCTCGGGCGGCCGGATGCGCTCGAGGCGGCGGAGATTCGACTAATGAAGGGGTGACGCAGCGACGTCGTTCGGGTCGGGCTAGATCATCTTGCAGACGACGTACTGGGACGTCCCCGTCTCCTCGTAGACCGTGACGTTCGGCGCCTTGCCCGTCACGTCCTCGTTGCTGGACGATTGCTTGTAGCCTCGGACGACTCCTGAATTCGGCAGCTGATCATCGAGGTTTAAGTCGACTGCCGCGGCGATCTTGTCTGGCACGCTGGACTCGCAGACGATCAGCGAGGACAGGCCGAGTCCGCCGGTTTGCACGCCGACGATTCCGCCCACCGAGTTGCCGGGCTGCGCGGTCGCCGCCGGTCCGTCGCCCGCTCCATCGATGAATCCTGCCAGACGCAAGTGCCACCAGAATTTCGACGACTCGTCGTTGTCGTCGTTGTTCAATGCGCTGGGATCCTTGTGATCGAAGTACTTTCCCGATATCGCGCCGTTGCCGCCGCCCGATTTCGCGCCCGGGCCCCAGCGGGTTCCGGCGACTACGTCGTCGCCCGGTATGGCCTTGTAGCGGTCGTAGTAGAAGTTGTACGCGGCCGCGACACCATTCAGGTCGTTGATGACATCGCGAATGCGCGCCTGCGTGACGAGCTCCTGGCCGCGCATCACTCCGCCCATGATGAGGGCCACGATCGCGATCACCATGGAGATCTCGATCAGAGTGAACCCGCGCTGATACGACGAGTTGGACATCATTCGAATTCCGATGTTGCTCTGACCCGGCTGCAGTGACGGTCCGCGCGGGTCGGGCCTTCAAACACCGGAACAATTTCACACACCATGTACGTGACGATTAGAACAAACAAAGATCGCGGAAGCCCAAGCCGGACAAACCTTCAACGGTACTTTTCCACGAATTCCCGGAAGCCCACCGTGCAGGAACAAACGATCAGTGACGAAAATTCGTCGCCAAAAAAAAGGCCCGCACAAGGCGGGCCCGTGGCACCGATAAAACTCTGCGTCAGATCTTGCGCATCACTTTCAGCGTCGGAGATTCTCAACGTTCCGGCCCGTCAGATCGACTTGCACATCAAGTATTGCTGGTCGCCCGTCTCCGTGTACGACGTCTCCGGGGTTCCCGTTGCGGCCGGATTGCCGCCGACCAGGTCCGACCGCACACTACCCGCGTTCGATTTCTGGTCATCGAGCTGCGAGTCGACGGCCCCGGCAATCTTGTCGGGGATGTTCGACGTGCAGATGACGTTTCCTGTCATTGCGCCTAAGCCGGTAAAGGCAGCGTTCTGGACGCCCACGATGCCTCCCACGGCGTTGTTTGGCTGGGACCAGGCGCCTTGACCTGACGTCGGCCCGGGCACGAATCCGGCGGCACGGAGTTGCCACCAGAAGATCAGCGCCTCACCACCATTGCTGGGAGTGCCCCCGGAGGTCGAGGGGGCAGTCGCGGTCGGCGTGCCGTTGTACGTTCCGTCCAGCGCGCCGTTGCCATCTCCCGCCGTGACACCGAAAGAGGCCCAGCGTGTTGGCGCGGCCAAGTCATCGCCCGGGATCGCCTTGTAGCGGTCCTGGTACGAGAAGTAGGCTGCGGTGATGCCGTTGAGGTCATTGACGACGTTTTTGATTCGGGCCTGGGTGATCATTTCCTGGCCCTTGAGGATGCCGCCGAGCAGCAGCCCGATGATCACCAGCACAATGGCGATCTCGACCAGGGTAAAGCCCGACTGGCGTGTACGCATTTTCATTGGTAGCTCCTTGACAGCTTTCACCCGATAGGGGGTGAAGGGTCTAAAGCAA
This sequence comes from Burkholderiales bacterium, assembly GCA_049691875.1. GTDB lineage: Bacteria > Pseudomonadota > Gammaproteobacteria > Burkholderiales > SG8-39 > JAABRB01. The sequence continues at coordinate 2,726 of JBAVOG010000359.1, forward strand.
CTTCGATGCCTGCCGGAAACCGGCTTTCGTGAACAAAATCACGCGATTTTGGCCCCCGGATTGTCGACGTTCCGGCAAATTCGTCAGATCAGCGACAGCCGGCTCAGTGCTGGGACTTCGCCAGGCGTTCTTCGATGTCTTTCAGCCGTTGTTTGAGCAGCTCGGCGTCGCGAGCGTCCTTCACCTGGCCGCTGGCGATCAGGCCCCCGATCATGATTCGCGCCTGCTCGAGTTCCCCCATATCGGCCAGGATGAACGGGACCATTTGTCTGACCCAGACCGGCGCATTGGGATCGGTCGTGTGTTGTTGCAGCGCAGCAGCGTACCGTTTGGCGAGCGCGAGGTCCTTGAGCTCGTGCTTGGCGATGACCGTCGCATGTGCAAGCCACGGCCAACGTCGGTTCGGGTCAGCGAGGTACTTCCGGTAGATGAAGTCCAGCATCTTGCGCTGACGAGCCTGGTCCGGAACCTCCGCGTAAAGTCGAGCGGCCGACCAGAGCGGGTATTGCCCGGCGGGGTCCAGATCCAGGATCCGATCGAGCCACCCTATCAAGGCGTCGTAGTCGAGCTTCCGGTAGGGGATACGTGCGCCGGCACGGTAGTCGAATGCCTGGATGTAGAGCATCAGCAACTTTGCCGCGGCAATCGGCTCTCCCAGGGCTGCCAGCCGCAGACTTGCGCTGGACGGTGGCTGCGGTAAGTCTTCGGCTGTTGCCTGCGGGAAGGGCTGCAAGGTGCTCCAGGTAATCTGGACGGCGAGCGCGGCGGCTACGGTGAGCAGCACCCGGGTCGGCACGTCACGCAGAGGGCGCTCACGCATGAGAAGAGGCTACAGATCCTGGCGGTAGAGATCGAAAAGCGCCGCGCCAAGGATGAGCACCACGTAAATCACCGTCTGCGCGAGGACCGCCGTGAGCGTTGCCGCATCCGGGGCCGATCCAATCAGCCACCCCGTCTGGGTCATCTGGTCGAGCCTGGGCATGACCAGCGCCACGCCCTGGATGAACCAGTCCGCAAGCCGCGGCGCGAGCAGCACGTTTTGCTCGGACGTTTGCGCGATGATCAGGATCGCCGCCATCGAGCGTGCGAGGAGATAGAAGCCGGCAGCCGCACTCAGCGCGGTGAGCACGTGGGTGAACGTCAGCACGCAGAACAGGCTCACCGCCGACATGATGAGTAGTTCGCCGAAGAGCGAGAGCGTCCAGGCAGGGACCCGCGCGACCGGGGCGAAGAGCGCGACCGGCATGCTCAGGGCGACAGCGATCACGGCGCCGGCGGCCGCCACGCCCAGAAACTTGCCGAAGAGGTAGCTGGACCGCGGCGCGGCCTGAGACAACACGAGCTCGAAGAATTTGTCGTTCGACTCGCGAACCACGCTCATGACCACGAAGAGAACCACGAAAAACACTGCACAGGCTCGCAGCAGGGCTGCGATAATCGCGACCTGGATCTCGCGCGCCTCGATCACGGCAACCTGCTGGAGGAAACCAGCGATGGCGAGACTGGCTAGAAGCGCGGCGCCGATCAGCCATGCGAGCCGGCTCCGCACGACTTCCAGCAGGGTGATGCGGGCGATGGGGAGGACGCTCATGAGCTCGTCGGATAGTATGGTGTTCGGCGCCTTGCGGCGCGCGACTGCGCCGGCCAAGCGTAATTTTTCTGCCGAACCGACGCAAGCACCGGGCCAGCCACGGACATGACGAAGACGTTCGAGTTTCCCACCCGCGCCACCGGCCGCCAGTGGCGGTTCCTGCTGGTTGGGATGTTGGTGCTGCTCCATCTTGCCGCGATGCGCGGCACGGAGGACATCTGGGCCCGCGGGATGATGATGGCCCACCTCGGCCTCTTCTTCATCTGGCAGCCGTTCATGCAGGGCGGCCAGCGGCTGAAGGTGAGCGAAGTCATCCTCATCTCCCTCATCACGATCGCGATCCTCGTTTTTCTGAGCTGGTGGATGCTGGGCCTCTGGGTGGGGCTGCTCGCAGGCGTGATCGGCGGCAAGGTTTTCCTCTTCCAGGCGCGCTGGCTGCGGGTCTTCTACCTCACGACATTCTTTTACCTCGCATCGCTCCTGCTGGTCTGGGTCGTCCCGAACGGATTTGCCGCCGGCGCGTTGCCGTCCGAGGTGCGATTCGTCGTCCAGTACGGCCTGCCGATCCTGTTCGTGATCATGGTGGCGCTGCCGGTGGAGTCCGATACCGCAGAGCCCCAGATCGTCGATTTTCTGTATGCGTCGTTCATATTCCTCCTTTTGACTGCGCTGGTCCTGGGAAGCTTCGCGTACATGACGATCCTGAAGACGAGCTATCCACTCGCCCTTTCGTACAGCCTGCTGTCGATTGCGGCGGTGCTCATCATTCTCAGCGTCGCGTGGAATCCCGGCGCCGGATTTGCCGGCCTCGCGACGCTGTTCTCGCGCTATCTCCTGTCGATCGGCCTGCCGTTCGAGCAGTGGCTGCACTTCCTGGCCGAGCTTTCGCGGACCGAATCCCGGCCCGACCAATTCCTGAAGGAGGCATGCGCGGGCCTCGGCGGGCTGCCGTGGGTGACAGGTGGTGCCTGGCATACTTCCTCCGAAGCCGGCGAGTTCGGGTCGAGCTCGAAGCATTCGGTGGAATTCGCCGGCCGCGAGCTCACGATCCGGCTCTACAGCCGGCACCGCCCCAGCCCTTCGCTCGTTTGGCACTTTCACCTGCTCGGGCAGCTGCTCGGCCAGTTCTATGTGGCCAAGCAGCGCGAGCAGAAGCTCAAGCAGCAGACCTACGTGCAGGCCCTGCACGAGGCCGGCGCCCGGCTGACGCACGACGTGAAGAACCTGCTGCAGTCGCTGAACGTCCTCTGCTCGGCGGTCGAACGCGACCCGGACGGCAATCCGGAGGGGTTGCAGACGCTGATCCGCAGGCACCTGCCGACGGTGACCCAGCGCCTCCAGCACACGATCGACAAGTTGCAGCGACCGCAGGTGGAAACCGGGCGCTTCGTCCGGGCGGATGCGTGGTGGGAAGGGGTGCAAAAGGCATATCAGATCCGCGGCGTGGAGTTCCAGCTCGGCGCGCTTGTGGAGGGCATCCTGCTGCCGAAGGATCTGTTCGACGGGGCCGCCGACAACATGATTCAGAACGCGCTTGAGAAGCGCAAGCTCGACCCTCGCGTCCGGGTGCGGGTCACGTTCGACATCGTCGAGTCGGTCTCGCTGACGGTCTGCGACAGTGGTCGGCCCGTCGTGCGGGAGGTGCTTGCAGGGCTGCTGCGCGGCCCGGTGCATTCGGACTCTGGCTACGGAATCGGGCTCTACCAGGTGGGGCGCCAGGCGGAACTGCTCGGTTTCAGCTTCCGCATTGCCGCGAACGAGCAGGGCAATGTGTGCTTCGAGCTCGCCGGACATCTGGGCCGGGGGACATCGCGTCAGCCGACCGCCCCGGTCGCCGCCGACGCCAGCTGACAGCGCGCCGGGGGGTATAACGGGGGGAAACCAGCCTGTTTCCTCCTGTTCGTAACCTGCGGGTCTTCCCGAAGGGAAACCAGCCGGTTTCTCCCTGTTCGTGACCTGCCGATCTTGCTTCTACGCTGCGGCTTCCTGCTGCACCTCGTTCTTGCGGCCCAGCAGCCGGTAGATGGCCGTGTCGCCCTTGCCCTTCAGATAGACCGTCTGGGGAGCCTCGAACTCGAACCGATTGCGCAACCGACGGTACGTGATCACATCGACCTGGATCATGCCCGGCACGCTCTCGGCCGTGATCCGGCTCGCTAGATTGACTGTGTCGCCCCACAGATCGTAGATGAACTTCTTCTTGCCCACGACCCCGGCGACGACCGGCCCGGTGCCGATTCCCATGCGGATCGCGACGCGCTGGTCGTTGACCGTCAGATCATTTGCGAGTATCTCGCGCATTTCGAGCGCCATGTCCGCGATCGACTCGGAGTAGTTGCGCGAGTCGCCGTCGTCGAGACCACCTGCAACCATGTAGGCGTCTCCGATCGTCTTGATCTTCTCGAGGCCGTGTTTCTCGGCCAGGGAGTCGAACGACGAGAAAACCTTGTTCAGCATCGCGAAGATCTGGTTCGGTGACATGCCCTCGGCGATCGTCGTGAAGTTCACGATATCGGCGAACATGACCGTGACGTCCGCGAATCCATCGGCGATCGTGCCGTTATCCCGCTTCAGCCGCTCGGCCACCGGACCCGGAAGGATGTTCAGCAGCAGCCGTTCCGAGCGGTCCTGCTCGACTTGCAGGAGACGATGGGCCTCCTCGAGGCGCGCTTTGGACTTCTCGCGCTCGGACGAGGCGGAGCGCAGGAGCGTATAAACGAGGCTAGAGATCGCGGTGAAGTTGAGCGCAAAGAACACGACACTCACCTTGGTTGGGACGCGCGCCGCCGTGATCGAAGACTCGACGAGCTGATAGTCGAGGCCGGCGGCCATCACGATCAGCATTGCGTAACCGAAGAACCAGGGGATCGAGTCGCGAGCGCTGTAGAGCAGGATCGCCCCCACCGGCGCGAGCAACCCCCACAGCATGTAACCGCTCGCGGTGATGAAATCTCCCATCGAGAGCTGCTGCACGAAGGGATAGAAGAGGAAGAGGCCGAGCTGCAGCAGGCGCCAGCGGCTGAAGTTCCGCGAGACGAGATATACGCCGAGATTCAAGAGCGACAGGAGCAGATACAGGATCGGCAGCGTCGTCGAAATCGTCACCCCGAAGAGCCGGTATATCGCGACCCAAAGGATGGGCACCGCGATGGTGAGCGCCATCGCGAACATGAGCAGCTGCTTCTTGAGCCGAATGTCCTCCGGATCGCCGGGCTCGACGCCCGCCGTGCGAAGTCGGCTCAGCAGCTCGCTGGCGTTGCTCATTCGGGCGTGTTGGAGTGGGTTTGAGTGACCCTGCAGAACCGAAGCAAGCGCTGTTCCGGAGATTCTACGACGGGATGCGGGACGCGGCCAGCGCCGCATTTTGGTGAGAACAATTTCACGATTTCGAGACCGCTACAGCGCACCTGCCGCGACCATGCGGTTGACGAGGACGTTCACCGACAACCACGTCACGACGTCGTCGAACTCGTCGCCCGTGCCGCCCGCGGGTCGAGGTTCGTGGTAGACGAAATTGGCGTCATTGTCTCGGTTCTCGCCTTCGTCAACGCCGGGCGCAACACGCCAATTCTTGCCGAGCGAGTAGATGACTGCCACGACCGTTCCGTCCGCCGTGAGCTTCTGAGTGGCGGGGGCAGCGCTGCTGCATGGGGTGCCGGTGGGCGAGGCGTTGCAGACGCGCAGCGTGGGCGCCAGCGCAGTCACGCCGAGGGTGGCGATCTGGTTACTCGTGGTGAAAGCGTTGGAACTCCAGTCAGTAACTGCATACCGGATCGGACTGTCCCATGCGTCGAGCAGCTCGCCGTTGGTCACACCGGAAAGTCCCAGCGTTGCGCCCGGCAGAACCCCGTTGAGTGCCGCAGTGCACGCGCCACCTCCAGCCGGCGCCTCGATGCCGCCGTTCCCGAGGGTTGCCGGGCAGGGTAGTCTGCCATTACGAATCGCGAACCCGATCAACGCCTCCTGCGCGACCTCGAGCCTCGCGCGGGTCTCGGCGAACTGACGAGCCTCGTTCTGCGTCGTCAGCGTCAGCGCGAGCCCACCGATCAGGAGCCCCACGATCAGCACGACGATCGCGAGCTCCGTGAGCGTGAATCCCCGCGCGCGCGCTTTGGTTCGCACTGCTGCGTTACGGCGCCAGAATCGCGATCTTGTCATTTCTGGTAAATGTGCGCGGGCCGGTTTCGAACATCAGGTCGAATTGACTTTGATTCCCACCTTCGAGGTACTCGTTCAGCGTCGCCGAGGGACGTGGAGTCCCGTTTAGGGCCCGACCAGCGAGCGCCATGATGACCTGATTGTTATTGGTAGTGGTGAGCGTTAGCGCGTTAGTCACGCTCAGGCAGCTCGTCCCAACCGCGCACCCGCCGCTGCCGCCAAATGCGGCGTCGGTCGAAACCGCGTAGTACACCTGCGCGTACCATTGATTCTTCACGAACCATTCCGTCGCAGGATCCGGCGTGATCGCGTTCCGGTCCGCCCAGTTCGCAAGGCCGAGGGTCAGCGTCACGTCCACGGTGGTCACGGCAGACGGGAGGGGACTCGGGCTCGGCAGCGTCGCGGTGAATCGCGCGGTGGCGTTTCCCGAAGTAAGAGTGGATCCGGCGACGCCGGTCCACGCCGGGCTAGTGAACGGCGGCGAAGCCGGCCAGGTCACGTCGGTGAAGCTCAACCCTGCCTTCGAGGCTCCCGCAACGATTTCGAAATCGATTGAGCCGTCATGGTAAATGATCGTACACGTCAGCTGGTTGGACGACGGCGGCGCACACGATGCACTATCCACCGTACCGGACCCCGACGTCGAAACTACCCCCGCGGACCAGGTGGGATTCAGTACCGCGTTCGGAGACCATGCGAGCGAGCCTTCGGTAGTGCTGGCCACTCCGGGGGCGTCGATTGCGCTCGGGTCGAACGGCCGGGCGAATGGATAACGCGTCCACTGGGCGGCGAGCGCCTGCATCTTTGGGACGATCGCCATCTGCATGCGTCTAAACACCGCTTGATCGACCACTGCGAAGAGATCAGCGTGCGAGATCGGCAGTATCGAGTCATTCGAATTCCCGCTGACGCTAAGCTGGTACTGAAAGACGGGTCCAGCGGGGGCGGGCGTCGCATCGGGACCTGGTTTCGGGTCTTGAAGCTCGAGGTATTGCGCGGGATGGTTCGACGGACGCACCTCGGCGCCCACGACGCGGCCAGGCGCGATCACCAGCGCGACGAGATTCGAAGCAATGACTTGATTGGTGGGCGTTCGCGTCTCAATGTCTCCGGAAACGTCGCTATTGAGTGCAGACGTGTTCGGTGCCCGAAAGCGCGGAGAGACCACGTACCAAAGGAGCTCTCCGTCCCCATCGCGCAACTCCGGTAACCCGAGCGTGCGCCAGGGCAGGCGGCCGATGCGCGTAGAGGATTCGGAGCCGGTGCAGTTGAACGGCGTACCGGCCGACGTTGATACTCCGTCCCAGGTCAAGTTGCCGTCCCCCATTGGTGTCCCGTCGGCAACGAGCTTGGGATCCGGGCAGGGCAAACTGCCCGGGCGATTAGGGTCGCGTGCGGCGTAACCGATCAGTGCCGCCTTGGCTTGCGCGAGCGCACGCTCGGTGACCTTGTCGCGCTCGACCTGCAATGACGCGGGGGTGAACCCGCGCACGAGGAACGCTATGGATCCCAGCACGAGGATCACGAGAATGAGCGCCAGTCCGAACGCGCGCTGGCGCCGGACATTCGGGCCTGGCCGACGCCGGCGCACGGGGCGCCGCGCCGACGGGGCCGGCGATCGGGCGATCTTTCCTGCAGGCATCCTAGCGCGCGGTCCCTGGAGTGTTGCGCGGGTTGACATTGATCTCGATGTCTCCCGGCGCGACGGCAGGGCGCACCTCGCCGCGCGTCCTGTCGAGGGTGTCGCCCACGCTCACCGTGGTGTCGCGGCCATTGTCGTCGATGGCGATGTGCGCAGCATCCCGCCCCTCGTACGTGTCGAACTGGGGCACGCCGTTGATCCAGGTCGTCGTCTTGCCGCTGGAGCGGATGACGCGGCCGTTCACCGTGACGAGGCTCTCGACCACGACTTCCGTCTCGACCGCATTCGTTGCGCGCTTCCGGTCGAGCTCCGCGCGCTGCTGCGGGGTGTAGAAGAGTCGCCCGAGGCTCGCATCGGCAGCGTGCGCTGACGGTACGGCGAGCAGCAGGGCGGCTACGAGCACTGCGTAGCGATCGGCGGACTTGGCGATGGTTGCGAATTTCATGGCAGCGTACCCGGTTCCCGGTCAGCTCGATTTGAGCTGTTTGTCGCGGATCGTGACGAGATCGATGACGCAGTCGGCGCGCAGGCGCGGCGCGATGCCGCGGTCCTGGCCGGAATCCAGACGCTTGACCGCGCACGAGCGCACTAGGACGTGCGCCTTGAGCTTGCTGCGCAGCTCGTCGATGAACACGAGCAGGTCGCCTTCGTGCAGTAGCTGCATCTCGACCTTGAGCGCGCTGACCCGGAGCGCGACCTCGGAAGAAGGTGTGATGCCCGGCAACTCGAGCGTGCGCTGGGGCTCGATCTGGTATTTGATCTCGGAGAGCTTGTGATCGTTCTTGATCTGCCCGATGGTCTCCACCCAATCGAGGCGGGGCTCGTCGCCGATCACCCCCCGCGCGAGCAGCCTGCGGTAGTCGACGAGCTTCTCGCGAATCTCCCGCTCTTCCTCCGTTGCGCGCGAAAGCTTGCTCTGGATCGACTGCCGGTCGGCAAGTGAAGACTTGTGCTGCGCGCGCGACTGGTCGAGGAACTGCTTGGAAACAATGACCACCGCGATGCCGATTCCCGCGAGCACGATCGCGATCAGCAACGGCATGTAGAGCGGTTTCAGCGTTCCGCCGAGTACTTTCATTGTGCGATCTTTCTGGCCACCGTCACGGTGAACACCGGATTGGCGCCCGGCCGCTCGGTGCCGATGTCGCCCGACAGCTGGGTGCGCGAATTCACCTCGAATGGAAGTTTCCGTGCGAGCACTTCGACGCCGGGCCGCTTCTGCAGCTGATCGACGAACTGGTTCACCAGAAGCTGTATTCCGCGATAGTCCGAGGCTCGGGTGGCCTGGACTCGCGCGGTGATCTCGGCAATCTCGTAGCGTGGCTTCGCGCCTTGCGGGGGCGCACCTCCGGGTGCGCCTTCGTTCGCGACCTCGGGGAGCTTGCCGTCGAACTCCCACCGCACACTTTCGACCTCAATGCGCGGGGAGTCGCTCAGCACCTGGCTCACCTCGGCGAGCAGGCCCTGCGGCGAGCGTGTCTGGGCGGCGAGCAGCCGATACTGGTCCATCGCGATGCGCAGGTTATCGACGCTGGTCGGCATCGCCGGAAGTTGCGCGGTGACGCGTGCATAGGCCTGCTGCGCGGCCACGGTCTGCTGCCGGTCCTGGATGGTCGCGTCGCGCAGCGCGAGAGTCTCCCACGCCTGTGTGCCGGCAAACAGGAGGCAGCCTGCAAGCACCAATGCGCCGCCCGCAACGAGTCCCACGCGCCACTGGTGCACGTGGTAAGCGCCCCGCAGATTCTCCTTGGCGTACTGCTGCTTGGGGGGGTGCGACGCGAGCAGGTGCAGATAGAGCGCTTCGGCCCCGGCACCGGCTGGCGCCGATCGAAGGCCGATCTTGCGGCGGACCTCGTCAAGGTCGACCACCTGCAGGCGCAGCTGGCCGATTCTCGGCGCCGCATCGCGCACCGCCTCGGCCTGCCCCGGCGGGGCGATCAGCACTGTGTCGATGGGTCCGCCGTCGCGCGAGAGCACGCGCATCGCGGTCAAGTACTGGTGGACCCGCGTGGTCTCGCGCTCGAAGGCATCGGCCGCCCGCTCGGGACTTGCCACCTCCGCAGCTTCCAGGGGGCCGAGCCTGCTGAAGCGGATCTGACCGCGATCGACATAGCTCTGGCGCAGCCCGGCGTGCGAGAGCGCGACCAGGAGGCAAGGCGCCTTCTTCAGGCCTAGCTGGACAACGAGCTGTGGTGCGATCTGCGCCGCAGAGTAGACGCCCACGACCGGGACCTCGGCATTGCGCAACGCCGTCAACCACGGATGCAGCTGCTGAGTGTTTGTAAAGGAGCTGAAGACGATGCGCTCCTCGGTACGCTGACCGCGGTCCACGCCAAGCGAGATCGCAGTGGAAAGGCTCGTATCGCGGTAACGCTGCGCGAGCTTGCGGTCGAGCAGCGTGGTGCGGTCCTTGCCGCGGATGTACGGGATGCTTTCCTGGTGGAAATCCTCCTCGACGACGTCCACGAGCACGTAGAAGAGACTATTCGGTACCGCGCCCACGTAGTTGGCGAACTCAGTCGTCCCTTCTTCGCCGGCGGGGAAGCTCGCTTCCACTGTCAGGTGCCCTCGCGCCCACGCATACGCGATCGCTCGACCCGCGGTGACGTAAATGAGGCGCTTTCCTGGCATCGCTCGGTCGCCCTCTAGATCTTGATCTTGGTCATCATGTCGTAAATCGGTCCGAGCACCGAGAGCATGACCCACCCGAGAATGAGCCCGAGGATCACGGTCATCGCCGGCTCGATCATCACCTGCATGCGCCCGATGCTTTCGCGTACCTCGCGGGTGTAGAAATAACTTACGTTCAGGAGGGCCGTGTCGAGCGCGCCGGTGGTTTCCCCGACGCGTAGCATGCGCACCACGAGCGGCGGGAAGAGCCCGACGTCCTGGAACGCGGCCGTCACGTTCTTGCCTTCGGCAATCTGCTGCCCCACCAGCTGGAGTCCCTCCTGGATGACGAGGTTCCCGGCGGTTTCTTCCGAGCTCTTGATCGCTTCCAGGATGGTGATCCCCGACGAGTACATGAGCGCGAAGATGCTCGCAAACCGCGACAGGATGATCTTGCGCATGATGGGACCGACCATCGGCAGACTCAGCTTGAACGCGTCGATCTGATACCGAACGCCAGGATACGAGCGTGCCGCCATCTTGATCCCGAAATAGATGATGAACGGTGCGGCCAACACCGCCCACCAGAAGCTCACCAGGAAGCTCGACAGAGCCATCAGCGCGCGCGTGTGGAGCGGCAGCGTCCCCCCCATCGTCTTGATCAGCGTCACCATCTGGGGAACGAGGTACAGCATCAGGAACAGGGTGACGAGCAGCACGATACCGCCGACGAACGCGGGATACATCATCATCTTGTGCATCTGCGCGGCCAGCTCATCCTCCCACTTCAGATTCTCGGTCAGGCTCTTGAGCACGTCCGGAAGGCGTCCCGTTTCCTCACCGGCCTTGATCAGAGCGCGGAAGACGGGCTCGAACACCTGGGGATAGTTTCCGAGCGCGCCGGAGAGATTCTGGCCCCCTTGAATGGCTTCGATCACGCCGCCGACCACCTCGCGAAAGCGCGGGTTCTCCATGCTGTCGCGCAGATCGGTCAGACCGTCCACCAGGGGAACGCCCGCGGTGACCATCTGCTCGAGCTGAAAGCAGAAATTGATCAGGTCCTGGCGCTTGACCCGCCACATCC
>JBAVOG010000360.1:0-8030 GCA_049691875.1 Burkholderiales bacterium
ACAGTCGGCGGCGCCGTGGCGACCGGGCTCTCGGGGCCGCGCCGGCAGTCGGCAGGAGCACTGCGCGATTTCGTGCTGGGAGTTCGCATACTCGACGGGCGCGGACGCGACTTGACCTTCGGCGGTCAGGTGATGAAGAACGTCGCGGGCTACGACGTGTCGCGGCTGGTGGCGGGATCGCTCGGAACGCTCGGCCTGATCCTCGAGGCTTCGCTCAAGGTCCTGCCCATCCCGGTTGCGGAGACCACACTGCGCGTCGAGCTTCCCGAGGACCGCGCCATCGAGACGATGAATCGGTGGGGTGGCAAACCGCTGCCGATCAGCGCCACGGCGTGGACCGGGGGCGAGCTCGCAGTGCGCCTTTCCGGAGCCGAGGCGGCCGTGCGCTCGGCATGCGCCAAAATTGGCGGTGCAGTCGTCGATGGCGCCCAGGCCACGGAATTCTGGTCCGGCATTCGCGAGCACACCGATCCGTTCTTTCGCAGCAGCGCGCCGCTGTGGCGAGTGTCGGTGCCCTCCACCGCAGCCGCGCTCGATCTTCCGGGCCCCCAGCTGATCGAGTGGGGCGGCAGCCTGCGCTGGCTGGCAACCGGAGCCGATGCCCGGGTGATTCGCGAGCGGGCCGCGAAAGCCGGGGGACACGCGACGCTCTTTCGCGGGGGCGACAAATCGGCGGGGGTCTTCCAGCCACTCGCGTCGGCAATCGCACGCATTCATGCAAATCTCAAGCGCGAGTTCGACCCGGACGGCGTGTTGAATCGCGGCAGAATGTATCCGGATTTTTAGTCGAGATGCAAACGGCGCTCGCCGAATTCATCAAGGACACGCCGGCCGGCCGCGAGGCCGAGTCGATCCTGCGCAAGTGCGTGCACTGCGGATTCTGCACGGCGACTTGCCCGACGTATCAGCTGCTCGGCGACGAGCTCGACGGGCCGCGCGGGCGCATCTACCTCATGAAGCAGGCGCTCGAAGGGCAGCCGGTCACCGCGAAGACCCAGCTGCACCTGGATCGCTGCCTGACGTGCCGCAGCTGCGAAACGACCTGTCCGTCGGGAGTCCAGTACGGTCGGCTGCTCGACATAGGTCGCGGCGTCGTCAACGAGCGGGTCGGCCGGCCGTTGTTCGATCGGTTGCGACGCCGGATCTTGGCTTTCGTGCTGCCGCGAGGCAGTCTTTTCGCCTCCGTGCTCGCGCTGGGTCGCGTCGTTCGCCCGATGCTGCCGGCGGCACTGAAAGTGAGCGTGCCGGTGGCTGTGCCGGCGGGGCCGTGGCCCGCGACGCAACATGCGCGCCGGATGATCGTTCTGGCAGGCTGCGTGCAGCCCGCGCTTGCTCCGGATATCAACGCCGCGGCTGCGCGGGTGCTCGATCGCATCGGCATCTCGCTCGTCGAGGTCCCGGGTGCCGGATGCTGTGGCGCGGTTCGGTTCCACCTCGACTACCAGGCGGACGGGCTTGCCGACATGCGGGCGATGATCGATGCGTGGTGGTCGCACGTCGAGGCCGGCGCCGAGGCGATCGTCATGACCGCAAGCGGATGCGGGGCGACCGTCAAGGAGTACGGACATCTGCTGGCCGGTGACCCGCGTTACGCCGAAAAGGCGCGCCGCATCGGCGCGCTCACGCGCGATCTTTGTGAGGTGATCGACACCGAAGTCGATCGCCTCGCTCCGGCATCGGACACCGCGCAAATCGGGCCCAGCGTCGCCGTTCATTCGCCATGCACCCTGCAGCACGGGCAGCAGATCCGAGGCGTGGTCGATCGGATCCTCTCCCGCGTCGGTTTCCGGCTTGCGCCGGTGCCGGACGCGCACCTTTGCTGCGGGTCGGCCGGGACGTACTCGATCCTGCAGCCGGCGCTCGCGACGGACCTGAAGCGAAACAAGCTCACTGCTCTGCAGTCGGGTCTGCCGGACCTGATTGCCACTGCGAACATCGGATGCCTTGTCCATCTCGCCTCCGGGTCGCAGACACCCGTGCAGCACTGGATCGTGGCGCTCGACAGGCACCTTGCGTCCTCATAGCGGCGGGCGGGCTCTGCCGGTCGCGTGTAGGCTTGCCGGTTCCGCGAGCCTGACCAATCCATGAACTCACAGTTCGCCCGCGGCGTCGCGCTCGCGATGACCGCCGTCATCGTCTGGGGCGCGCAGTTTCCGATCGCAAAGAGCGCGTTTGTGCACGTCGATCCGTATCATGTGTCGGCGATCCGCTACGCGCTTGGAACGCTGCTCCTGGTGCCGATCGTCGCGGCACTCCAGGGTTCGCAGTCGCTGCGCTACCACGGGCGACTGTGGCCGGCATCCCTGCTCGGATTGATCGGCTTGACAGGGTCGCCGCTCCTGGTCTTCGCGGGTCTATCGATCACCGGGCCCGAGCACACGGCGATCATTGTCTCGTTACAACCTTCGATGACGGCAATCGCCGATTGGCTCGTGCGTGGTCGCCGGCCCGCGCGCTTCACGCTGGCGTGCATCGCAACCGCCTTTTTCGGTGTCGTGATGGTCGTGACTCAGGGTGGGGCGGCGATCGCGCCCGGGCGCGAAGCAGTGCTCGGCGACGTGCTGGTCCTGGCTGGCGCGCTCTGCTGGGTCGTCTACACGATGGGCACCGAATTGTTCCGCGGCTGGTCGGCACTCAAGCTGACTGTGCTCACGCTGATTCCGGGTTCGATCTTCCTCATTCTCGTGACGGTGGCATTGATCCCGCTTGGCGTCGCAACCGTTCCGACCTGGGCCGACGTTGGGGCGGTGAGCGCCGAGCTCGCGTATCTTGCCGTGTTCGGCGTGGCGGTGTCGTTCATATGCTGGAACGCGGGCGCCCGGCGGATCGGGACGCTCAATACCATGCTCATGATGAATCTCATTCCGGTCGTCACGTTCGCGATCGGGTTCCTGCAGGGCCGGCGCTTCGTCGCATCGGAGCTGGCCGGGGCTGCGATCGTCATCGGCGCGCTTGCGGCCAACAATCTCTACCTGCGGCGGGCCGCTCGTACTGCAGCCGCGCGTGCCGCGGCCATCGGCGATAGTGGGGCCCGGCCGACGTGATTCGGAAACGCCGGAGGGCGGCGCGCGACCTCATGGCGCGTCGGCATGACTCGCTCCGCGTTCAGGGAAGCAGGAGGACCTTGCCGAAGATCTCTCTTGAGCCCACGACCCGGTGGGCTTCGGCGGCGTCGGCGAGCGGAAAGGCGGCGTGGACGACCGGCTTGAGCTTGCCCTCCGCGACCAGGCCCATGACTGTCCTGAGCTCGGTCGACGAAGCGTTTTTCGACCCGACAAGGCGAAGCTGCCGGCGGAAGAACGGGATGATGTCGAATTGGACGACCTCGCCGGCGTGCGCACCCACCGTAACGATCACGCCATCGGTCTTCAGGCATGCGAGACTTCGCGTGAACACATTGCCGCCGATGTGCTCCATGACGACGTCCACGCCCTTGCCATCCGTGAGATCCAGGACGCGCTGCGCGAAATTCTCGTCGGTCCTGTAGTTGATGAGATGGTGAGCGCCCAGCGCTTTGGCCCGCTGGAGCTTCTGCTCACTGCTTGCGGTGGCAAAAATGGTGGCCCCGGCCAAGCTGGCCACCTGGATCGCGGCGCTCCCGATGCCGGAGCCTGCGGCCTGAATCAGTACGGTTTGGCCTGCGCGAAGGCCCCCGCGGTTGATGAGCACGTGCCAGGCGGTACCGAAGGCGATCTGGCTCGCCGCCGCGTCCTGAAAGCTGACCTGATCCGGCAAAGGCCGCAAGGAGGAGACCGGAACCTTCACGAACTCGGCGTAGCCACCGGGTAAATCCATACCGAAGTAACCTCCCTGCTCGCACAGGTTGTCCCGACCGGTAAGACAAAACTCGCAGGTCGCACAGGGGACGCGGCATGAAACCCAGACGCGGTCCCCCTCCTGGAGAGGACCTGCGTCGCCCGCGATGGCGGCCACCTCGCCGGAAAATTCGCGCCCCAGAATATGTGGAAAGGTCAGCGGAATGCGGGAAGATCCGGATCGGACGTCCAGGTCCACATGATTGATACCCACTGCTCGCACTCGCACCACCGCCTCGCCGGCCGCTGGCGTTGGCTCGCGAGTGTCCTCGTAGACCAGGACTTCTGGGCCGCCAAACTCATGGAACCAAGACACTTTCATCGTCATCGTCCTGTTCGGTTATCCCTGCCGCGCGGAGCCCGTCCGGATCGACCGGATCGCAGGTGACCGTTCCAGGGACGCCCCAGTCGCGAAGCGCATCCGAAAGGCCGAGGGAAATACGAGCGTGCCATGCCGAAACGGGCTGCATGATTTCATCATGGACGAGCCCGCGGCACCGGCCGATATCGCACGGCATCCGTTTCGTACCTGCGTCTTGACATTTCCTTCTGCCAGCGGAAGACTCGACGGGTCGTCGGTCAGGGTAATCAAAAAGGAGGGGATGGGTATGAAGCGGGTAAAGAATTATATCAAGGGGCCCGACATGAAACGCCGGGTTCCAATGCTACTGTCGGCATTCGCGGGCGCCTTGAGCCTCGCGGTCGCAGGCACTGCCTTCGCCCAGGCCAAGTACCACCTGCGGTGGGGCCACTACCTCTCCGATAGTCCATTCGTCCAGCTCGAGAAGGATTTCGCCAGCAAGATCGAGAAGCGCACCAATGGACAGGTGAAGATTGACATCACCTTCGCGGGTGGACTCGGCAAGGGTCCGGAGCTGCTGATGCTCGCCTCCCGCGGCGCCATCGACATGGCCGCCACCGCACCCGGTTACAATCCCGATCAACTCCGATACTGGCGGGCGTTCCAGATTCCCCTTCTGTTCACGTCCAGCCAGCAAGTGATGAGCATCCTTGGCAAGGTGGTGGAGGAGTTCCCGATCTACAAGCAGGAGATGGACAAGGTCGGGGTGGTGTGGCTGTTCCAGCAGCCGCTCGGGGAGTACTACATGAGCGGCCCTTCGCCGGACTGCGGCAGCGTGGCCAAGCTCCGCGGTAAGAAGATCCGCAGCTTCGGGGCCGACATTCCCAAGGCCTTCAGTGCCATTGGCGCGGTCCCTGTGACCGTGGCCCCGGGCGAGATTTACGAGGCTTTGCAGCGCGGCAATCTCGACTACTCGTTCATCAACGCGGGCAACATCCAATCGTACAAGCTATACGAAGTCGGAAAGTATAACTGCGGCCCGGTGATGGCGATTTCCGGTCACAACATCACCATCGGCAAACGCACGTGGAGCCGGCTGCCCGCCGATATCCAGAAGATTTTCCTCGACCAGGCGCGCGAGACCGCACAGGAGTACCTGGCATGGGTCGGGGATTACGAGGCGAAGTCAGTGGGCAACATCAAGTCGCAGGGCGGAGTCTTTACCGCGTTCCCGGACGATGAGCTCAAGAAGTGGAAGGCCGCTGCGCCAGACTTCCTCGCGGAGTGGGAGAAGGCGACCGCGGCAGCCACGGGAGATGCCGAGACTCCCAAGAAGGTGGCGGCGCGCTGGAGGCAACTGCTCGCGCAATGAGGGTGGGCGAGGCCGAAGGCCCCCAAGCCGCAACGCGGACCGAAGGCCGCGGCTGCGCTGCGCGCGCAATCACGCGTGACGAGGAACCCCGCGCCCGAGCCATTCGGGCGCGGATCGTCGCGTGAATTCCGGGGCGGGCGGGCGATTGTTGCAGCGCCTGGCGCTGGGCCTGCTGCTGATGGGCGCCATCGGGATGATCGTGTCGATGTTCCTTGGCGTCGCCGATGTGATCGGGACCCAATTCTTCGACAGACCGGTTCCCGGGGCGCTCGAAATTACCGAGAGCACGATGGTGGTGATCGTCTTCGGCGCACTTGCCTACGCGCAGATGCGGCGCGCTCACATTCGGGTCGAGCTCCTGTACGGCAACGTGGGTCCGCGCGCAAGGTCGCTCATGGACGCGGTGACGCACGCTATCGTGCTCGCGTTCTTCGCGCTGCTCGCCTGGCAAGGCGTCGGTGAGGCCCGCTACAGCTGGGAGATCGGCGAGGCGACCATGGGGACCATCCGATTGCCCCTCTATTACGCACGCTGGCTCCTGGTTCTTGGCAGTGTGCTGCTGGTCGTACAGCTCGCGCGTGACGTGATCTCGGATCTGGGGCGCGTGTGGCGTGGGGAACCGCCCCCGGCGCCGCCGCATGTCAGCCAGCTATCCGAGAGCGAGTCGGCCCAAGGCCACTAGGACGAGCGCGTGCCGATACTCTCCCCGGCGGAGGCCGGTGTCTTTGTGGCGGGGTTGCTGTTCGTCTGGCTCGCCCTCGGGGTGCACATCGGCGTCGCCCTCGGCTTTTGCGGATTCATCGGGATCTATCTCAGCGTAGGCCCGGACGCGGCCCTCGCGCAGCTCGCCACGATCCCCTTCAGCACCACCAACTCCTTTGACTTGGCGGTAATCCCGCTGTTCATCCTGATGGGCTCCCTCGCCACCGAGGCCGCCCTCACCACCGAACTGTTCCGGACTGCATACGTCTGGCTCGGCCGCCTTCGGGGCGGACTCGGCATGACGACCGTCATGTCCTCGGCCGCCTTCGGGGCGGCGTCCGGCTCCACCATTGTCAACGCCGCCGTGTTCACCCGCATAGCCATGCCGGAGATGACCCGCTTCGGCTATGACGTGCGCCTGAGCGCGGGCTGCATCGCCGCCGCGGGAACCCTGGCCTCCCTGATCCCGCCCAGCATCCTGATGGTCGTCTACGCGGTCATCACCGAGCAGTCCATCGGCAAGCTGCTCATCTCCGGCATCGTGCCGGGCATTCTTACGGCGATCATCTACTGCGGCGGGATCTACGTCATCGCCCGCTGGTGGCCGGCCCTTGCACCGCTGGCCAAAGTCAACTTCACCTGGGGGGAGCGGTGGCGGTCGCTCTACGGCATCTCCGGGATATTGGTGCTCTTCGTGCTGGTTGTGGGCGGGATCTACGGGGGCTTCTTCTCGGCCACCTACGCGGGGGCGGTGGGGGCGTTCGGCGCCCTTGTCATCGCGCTCATTAAGCGCCGTCTGGGTTTTCGATCCTTGGTCAACGTCCTCAAGGAAGCGGCTGTCACCACCTCGGTGATTTTCATCATCGTGGTGGGCGGGATACTGTTCGCGCGGTTCCTCACCTACTCGGGGCTGGTGACGATGGTGTCGGCCGCGCTGATGGCCGCCGAGATCAGCAAGTACGCCTACCTGTTCGGGTTCGCGTTGCTCTACTTCATCCTCGGCATGTTCATCGAGCCGATCGCGATCATGGTGATGACCCTGCCGATCATGTTTCCGGTGATGGTTGCGGCGGGTTTCGATCCCATATGGCTGGGCGTGATCTCCATCAAACTCGCTGAGATATCGTTACTGACGCCCCCGGTGGGGCTGAACGTCTTCGTGGTGAAGAGCGCTTCCCCGATCCCCGTTACGCTCGGCCAGGTCTTCGCCGGAGTGATGCCGTTTATTTTTCTGGATTTCCTCAGCCTGGGGCTCTACGTGGCCTTTCCGGAGATCATCCTGTGGTTACCCAACCTTATGGTGCCTGGCAGGTGACCCCAACGTGCCCGCGAGAGTGCGCCCCGCAGGCGCCGCAGATGTCGCGCGGGCCGCTCGCCGATCCTCGACCCCACGCAGTGCGCGGGGCAAACTTCTAGGAGGCATTGATGCCTGTACTGAAGGCCGAAGCCAGGACGTTCCCTACCCGCACGCAGGTGCTGATCGTCGGCGCCGGGGCCTGCGGCACGATTGCGGCGCTCGCCGCGAAGGAACATGGCGCGGAAGTCCTGATCCTTGAGCGCGACGCCAAGCCGACCGGCAGCACCTCGCTTTCGGGCGGGCAGATTCCGGCGGCCGGGACCAAGCTGCAGCGCGCGGCAGGACTCCTGGACGACACTCCCGAGATCCTGGCCAACGATCTCATCAACAAAGCACACGGCGAGTGCGATCACGAGATGGCCTGGCACATCGCGCGTGAATCCGCCAAGACTATCGACTGGCTCGTGGACCGCCACAAGCTGCCACTGTCTTGTATCCTGGATTTCCAGTATCCAGGGCACAGCCGCAAGCACATGCACGCCT
>JBAVOG010000361.1:0-3258 GCA_049691875.1 Burkholderiales bacterium
CGATTGCGCCCTGCGCCGCGTAGCGGCGCGCCAGCGCGGCGCCGATGCCGCTCGACGCGCCGGTGATGAATACACTGTTCATCGATTAAGTGAAGTGCGAGAAATCAACCACCCCGGCTGCTCCGCAGCCACCCCTCCTTGAAAAGGAGGGGATAACTGCTTTTTCCCCTCCTCTCCGAGGAGGGGTGCCGCCGGAGGCGGCGGGGTGGTGTGAGCCTAGTCCATCATCCTGGCATTCAGGTCGTCACCCCGCTTCTCTCACTTCTTCGCGATCTCTTTTCGCGACTGCGCGATGAGGAAATCCGCGATCGCAAGCATGCGCGCAGGCGTCTGGCCCGGAACGACGTACTTGCCGTTGACCATCAGCGCCGGCACACCCTCGAGCCCCGCGGCCTGCGTGATCTGCAACGCGCGCTTGATCTTGCTCTCGACCGAGAAGGAGCGGTAGGCCGCGGAAAACTTCTTGGTGTCGACGCCTTTGCCCTCGAGCCATTCGAGGAGTGCGCGCTCGTTGGTGATTCGCAGGTGATCGCGGTGGATGGCATCGAAGAGCGGCGCGTGCAGCTTCTCGACGAGTCCCATCGATTCGAGGGTGTAGTACACGCGCGCCGCGATTTCCCAGTTCTTGTTGAGCGGCGCCGGAACGAGCTTGAACTCCACGTCCTTGGGCAGCGCCTTGGACCAGCTCTCGACCTGCGGCTCGAGCTCGTAACAATGCGGGCAGCCGTACCAGAACATCTCGATCACCTCGACCCGGGCCGGATTGTCGGTCGCGAGCGGGGCTTTCATCACCGTGTAGTCGACGCCCTCCTTGAAGCCTTGCGCGTGCGCGGCGGGGCCGGCAGCGGCGAATGCCAGGGCGAGGGCGAAGAGGAAGCGCTTGAACATGAAAATCTCCCGGTTAATTCTTCAATCTGACCATCTGGGCATCGACTCCGTTCTGCGCCAGTGTCTGGCGGACGCGGTCGATGTCGCCGAGCCGGGCATAAGGCCCCAGGCGGACCCGATACCAGGTGCCACGGTCCGGCAGGGCCGCCGGCTCCACACTCGCCTGCAGCCCGAGCAGCGCCAGCTTGGCCTTGAGGTTGTCGGCCTCGGCGGGGTTCTGGAACGATCCGGCCTGGATGAAATAGGTGTCCTTCGGAAGATTCCCGGGCTTGCCGCCGTCCTTCGCCGCAGCGTGCAGCTCGCGCTCGCTCACCGGAACTTCCTGGCCCGGCAGGATCTTGTAGAAATCGAATCGCGGGCGCTCGGGCGCTTTCGGGATGCCGGGCGCCTGGGCGTCGGCAAGGTTGCCCCCCGCTTTGGCAGGCGCCGCACGCGGCGCCGTCGGGCGCGTCTTGTCGACGAATGGCGGAGGCGACTTGGTCATGTAGACCGCGATCGCCGCGGCGATGCCGATGCCGACCAGCAGCCCGACGAAGATCCCGATCAGCGTTCCGCCGACCGCCCGCCTGGGCGCGGGCCTTCCGCGTGTCTTGTAATCCTTCATCGAAGCCGGTTCACATTTTCTCGGGAGCGGTGACACCCAGCAGGCCGAGCCCGTTTCGCAGCACCTGGCGGGTCGCAACAATCAACGCTGCCCGCCCCAGGCGGGTTGGCGTCTCGGGAACGAGGATGCGGTCGGAATTATAGTAACTGTGGAATTCGCCCGCCAATTCGCGCAAGTAGAACGCAATCTGGTGAGGGGCGTATTCGCGGGCGGCGGTTTCGAGGATATCGGGGAAATCGCCGAGTCGCTGCATTAGGTGCAGCTCGCGCGGCGAGTCGAGCGGCGCGAGATCCGCGGACTCGGGGTCGCGTGCGTCGTCCGGATACTGCGCCTGCCACTGTTCGAGGACCGAGCACACGCGCGCATGCGCGTACTGCACGTAGTAGACCGGATTGTCCTCCGTCTGCGACTTTGCAAGGTCCACGTCGAACGCGAATTCGCCGTCGGCGCGGCGCGACACCAGGAAGAACCTCACCGCGTCGCGGCCGACTTCGTCGATCAGTTCGCGCAACGTCACGTAGCTGCCGGCGCGCTTCGAGATCTTCACCTCCTCGCCGCCCTTCATCACGGTCACCATCTTGTGCAGCACATAATCGGGATACCCCGGTGGGATGCCCATCGAGAGCGCCTGCAACCCGGCCCGCACGCGTGTCACCGTGCTGTGATGATCGGACCCCTGCACGTTGACCGCCCGCTTGTAGCTGCGTTCCCACTTCGTGACGTGATAGGCGACATCCGGCACGAAATAGGTATAGGACCCGTCGGATTTGCGCATGACGCGGTCCTTGTCGTCGCCGAACTCCGTGGTCTTCAGCCACAGCGCCCCATCGTGCTCATAGGTCGTTCCCGTCGCCGCCAGCGACTCCACGACCGCCGCCACCCGGCCGTCGGCATAGAGGGAAGATTCGAGAAAGTAGTTGTCGAACACCACGCCGAATGCGCGCAAATCCTCGTCTTGCTCGCGCCGGAGCGCCGCGACCGCGAACTTGCGCACCGCCTCGAGATCGTCCGGGTTGCCGTCGGCGGTGACGAACTGCGCCGCGATCTCGCGGACGTACTCGCCGTGGTAGCCGTCCTCGGGAAACTCCACCGGTTCGCCGCGCGCCTCCAGCGCCCGGGCCCGCACCGACGCCGCCAGGTTGGCGATCTGCTGGCCGGCGTCGTTGTAGTAGAACTCGCGCGTCACGTCCCAGCCCTGGGAGGCGAGCATCGCTGCGATCGCCTCGCCGAGCGCCGCCTGCCTTCCGTGCCCGACGTGCAGCGGCCCGGTTGGATTTGCCGAGACGAACTCGACGATGACCTTGTTGCCCATGCCGCGATTGCTCTGTCCGTACGCTTCGCCGGCACGCAGGATGGTGCGCACGACGTTCTGCTTGGCCTCCGGCCTGAGATAGATGTTGATGAAGCCAGGTCCGGCAACTTCCATGCGTTCGACCCATTCGGAGCTCGGGAGGGCGTCGATCAGCTCCTGGGCGATCTTCTGCGGCGCACGCTTGAGCAGGCGGGTGAGCTGCATCGCCGACGCGCACGAGTAATCACCGAATGTCGCCTGCTTGGGGCGCTCGAAATCGATGATCGTTGCCGGCTGTTGCGGTGCGACCTTCGCGAGCGCAGCGGTGAAAAGCTGTGTGAGATGAGAGCGGATTTCGGCGGACATTGCGGCCGCTCGCGCGGGCAAACCCAAAATTATACCGGAGAGTGGTGGTAAAGTGACGGAGTCAGCCTGCGCTGACGGCCCGAAAAAGAAACGCCGGCCGGCGCTGTTG